>NZ_JBNFNU010000091.1:0-12634 GCF_057364445.1 Xanthobacter sp. BG11Y11_SDJG | reverse complement strand
CTGAGGCGCTTCTGCGAGGTCCTGGGCGACCCAGCCGTCCCCAGGAGATCGGTGGCCGCCGCCGGGCGCGAACGGCACCACCACGGTCACGGCCTGGGTCGGGTAGTCCGCCGCGGCGGCGGGCACGGCGAGCGGCGCGAGCAGAGCCCCGGCGCAGGCGAGGGCCAATACGGATCGTCGGTTCGGCATCATCTTATCGTTCCCCTTCTTATGGAAGTCTTCACAGCACGGCGGTGGCCTGGAACTCGATCAGGAGGCCCGGATCGGCCAGATGATTGACCTCGACGATGGTGCTCGTCGGCAGCTTGTCCTTGAAGAACTCCATCCGCGCCGCGACGATTTCCTTGAACTGGCGGATATCGGTCGTGTAGACGACGATGGAGACGATATCCTCCAGCGTGCCGCCGGCCTCGCGCATGATGAGATCCATGTTGCGGATCGCCTGGCGGGTCTGCTCCGCCATGTCGCCCGGCCCCACCAGCTTGCCGTCCGCATCGCGCGAGAGCTGGCCCGACAGGAAGATGAGGGACTGCGGATTATCGATGCGGATATAATGGTGGTAGATGGTGGACCGCACATTGGCGAGGTTCTTCGGGTTTCCGCGGGTGATCTTGCTGGCCATCTTCTTCTCCTCGATGCTCGGATTCTTGAAAGCTGGGGCCCGGGCTCACACGATGGACGTGCGCAGCGTCATGAGCCCCTCGGCGGCGACTTCGACGCGGTCGCCGGGGCGCAGGAACAGCTCGCTGGCATTGGGCTGGCCGACCGCGACGCCGTGCGGCGAGCCGGTGGTGAAGACGTCGCCCGGCTCCAGCACCACGAAGCGCGAGAAGTGGGCGATGATGTCGGGGATCTGGAAGATCTGGTCGCCGGTGTGGAAGCGCAGCCGCTCGGACCCGTTGACCGTGCAGCTGATCCACATGTCCGCCGGGTCGCCGCTCTCCTCGAGCGTCACCAGGAACGGACCGAACGGCCCGAAGCCGGGCATGTTCTTGGCGGTCCAGAAGCGGGTGCCAGAGCGCACCTCGCGCCGCTGGATCTCGCGCGCGGTCAGGTCGTTGAGGAGGCTGACGGCGAACACGTGGTCCATCGCCGCCTCCCGGCTCACCTTGTAAGCGCGGCGGGCGATGACGAAGGCGAGTTCCGGCTCGTAGTCGAACTCGACGATGTCGTCGGGGCGCGCGACCTCGGCGTCCTGGCCGGTCAGGCAGGCGTTAAGCTTCACGAAGCCGGTGGGCTCCTCCGGCATCTCGGTGATGAGCTGGTTGCGCTTCAGCTCCTCTAGGTGGGTGCGGTTGTTCTTGCCGACGCAGATGACCTTGCCGGGATCGGGCAGCGGCGGCAGCAGGGCGACCGCATCGAGCCGGTGCCGCGCCTCAGGCGCCAGGCCGGGATCCCGCAGGAGCGCGGCGGCGAGATTCGGCGAGCGCCGCCGTGTCGGTGCCGAAGCGGGTGATCTGCGCCTTCAGTGTGGGCGCGAACCGGTCCGCGCCCGCCCTGCCGGCGGTGGCGCGCGGCACGTCCACCACGGCGTCGCCGAGGACGATGCCCCAGCTTGCTTCCGCGAAAGCCCCGTCGGCGCCGGGCGGGCGGAAGGTGGCGAGCTTCATGACGTCTCCTTGTAATATTGGGCGACCATTTAGGGGCAGAGAGCCGCATTTGATCGCCCAATCGAACCCTCAAGCCGATCGGTTGTCAAGACACTTGCACCGGTTCATCTGCCTGGATAGGTTGCGGCAATCGGCGGAAAATGGTCGCCCAAAATGCTTCATTCCACCCACCCCTCCCGCGGATCGACCCCGATCCGCGATTTCGTCTTCGCCGCGATCGCCGACGGCACGCTGCCCAAGGGCGCGAAACTGCCCACCGAGCGTGCGCTCGCGGCACGGCTCGGCCTGTCCCGCGCGGCGGTGCGCAAGGAACTGGCGGCGCTGGAGGTGGAGGGGCACGTCACGCGCAAGGTCGGCTCCGGCACCTATGTGGCGGAGCGCGTGGGCGCCTCGGCGCTCATCACCGGCGTGAGCCTGCACCAGCTGCTGGAGGCGCGCATCGTCATGGAGCCGCAGCTCGCGGCGGTGGCGGTGGCCAACGCGACGCCGGCCGACCTGCAACAGATCGAGGGGTGGCTGGGCAAATGCGCGGCGGCTGGCGACGTGGACGCCTTCGAGGCGGCCGACCACGGCTTTCACGCCGCGATCGCCGCGGCCACCCATAACGGCCTGCTGATCGCCGCCTATGATCTCATCTGCGGGCTCAGGGCCAGCGGCGAATGGCGCGCGCTGAAGCTGCGCCGCAATCTCGACGCGCCGGGCCGCAAGGCGGACGTTCTGGTGGAGCACCGCGACGTGTTCGAGGCGATCCGCGACCACGACCAGACCGCCGCCCGCGAGGCGATGCTGCGCCACATGACGGGGGTGCGGCGGAACCTGTTCCCGGTGTGAGGCTCAGCGCGCGAGCGTTTTCCTCGACGCCGGCGGCGAGCGCGAGCAGCGCCGCGTCTCCGCCCGGCGCGCCGGCGAGCATCAGCCCGCCGGGGCGACGCCCGAGCCCGTCAGCGGCAGGGAAATAGCGCAGCCGTCGATCATGTTGATGAGGGTCGGGTTGCGCAGCGCCAGCAGGTTCACCCGGCCATAGGCCGCGTCGTCCGTAGCGAGATCGGCGATCCTGGGCGGCAGGATGGGCGTCGTCGGCAGGGCCAAAGCGTCGAACGGCGCAAGCCGCGCACGCGCCCGCGCAACGAGGTCGCGCCGGGCGGCGACGAGGTCGAGATAATCGGCGGCGCTCTGGCCGGCGCCACGCTTGATGCGCACCGACACGCGCGGGTCGTACTCGGCTTCCTTCGCCGCCAGGAGCGCGCGGTGAACGGCGAAGCTCTCCGCCGCCGTGAAGCCGCCCTTGGCGTTCAGGCCGGCGATCTCGCCGAATTCGGGAAAGGGGGCGCGGGTGATGTGCGCGCCCGCCGCTTCCAGCCGCGCCAAGGCCGCCTCGAAGGCTTCGGCGACGACATCCTCGATCTCGTCGAAGGCCACCGTCTGCGGCACGAGCAGCCGCAGTCCCGCCACCGGGCGCGGCACGAGGGCGTCCGGCTCCGCGCCGGCGAGGATGGCGTCGATCGCCGCGCAGCAGGCGACCGAGCGGGCGATGGAGCCGATGGAATCGAGCGTGCCGGAGAGCGGAAAGGCGCCGTCCTTCGGGATGCGGTCGGCCGTGGGCTTGTAGCCGGTGAGGCCGCAGAAGGCCGCAGGGATGCGGCACGAGCCGCCGGTGTCGGTGCCGAGCGTGGCATGGGCATGCGTCGGCCACCGCCACCGCGCCGCCGGAGGTGGAGCCGCCGGAGACCCGGCCGGCCGCGCGCTCGAACGGCGCCTTGGGGTCGCCCGTGTGCGGGTTCATGCCGAGGCCGGAATAGGCGAACTCGGTCATGGTGTTGCGGCCGATGACGACAAAGCCGGCCCGGCGCAGCCGCGCCACCGTGATCGCGTCCGCCGCCGCCGGCGCGTTGCCGGCGAGAACCTTGGAGCCGGCGGTCGTCACCTGGTCCTGGATGTCGAACAGGTCCTTCACGCCGATGGGGATGCCGGCGAAAGCCGAGGGCGCGGCGCCCGCCCGGCGCAGGGCGTCCTGCGCGTCCGCCGCCTTCAGGGCCCCGTCCCGATCCACCACGGCAAAGGCGCGCGCGCCCTCCCCCGCGGGATCGTCGATGCGCGCGAGGCAGTCCTCCACCAATTGGCGTGAGGTGACACGGCCGTCGGCGAGGGCGGCGGCGATCTCGGCCAGGGTGGGACGGGCGGACAGCGGGGAGGATGAGGGCGCGGGCATGGGGACCGGAACGGCTGCGCCCGCCCGGAGGTCCGGGCGGGCTGGAGAGAACGAAGGGGGATCAGCCCCGCTCAGGCCGGATCGAAATAGTGGATCTCGATCATCATGGCGCCGGTCTCGGACTTGAACGGCCCGTGATAGACGCCCGGCGGACGCACCGCATAAGTGTAGGGCTTGAAGGCCTCGCCGCCATTGCCGTTCTCGTCGTTGCCGACCGTGAGGTCGCCGGAGAACAGGAACACCTCTTCCCAATACTCATGCACGAAGGGCTTGGTGGTCCACACGCCGGGATCGAACTTGAGGATGCGCGTGCGCGAGCCTTTCTTGTTCACCTCGTCGAGGGCGCCGGAGAGGATCTTCTGCTTGATGCCCTCGGGGTAGCCGGGAGGCACCTCCCAGCCGGTGGAGAAGTCGACCGCGCGGAACTCGTCGTGAAGCTTGTTGATGGCCATCTGGTGGTCGTCCTCTCTGAAGGCAGTTGAATTTGTTGCAAGCTCGTCATGCCCCGGCTCGTCCGGGGCATCCACCCCGATGTTCACACTGCGCCCGGAAAAGCGGACGCCATCCCGGCCTGCCGTGGATCCCCCGGACAAGCCGGGGGATGACGGCGGTGACGGAGGCGGCGGCTGGCATCAGGATCGCCGGCGCCGATCGTCTCTCACTCCGCGGCGCGGGCCGGGCTGTGGGGCGCGCCGACCTCGTCGGCCAGTTCATAGGAGCCGAGCATGCGGTCGAGCAGGCCGCTCGCCCCGTCCCAGTCATAGGTGCGGAACGAGTGGCCCTTCACCACGAAGCTCGCCCCGGCATAGAACATCTCGTACTGGGTGTGGCGCGAGGCGAATTCCGAGCCCACCGCGTCCCAGGCGAGCTTGTAGAACTTCACCTTCTCCTCGGCGTTCGCCGCGGGCGACTGCTGGGTCTTGCCGATCAGGCCGGCAAGCTCGGCGTTCTCATAATCGTGCACCGAGGACGGCAGCATGATCATGCCGCCGCCGGCGAGATCGCGCAGCGCGGTGATGAAGCGCGGATAGAGCTGCTGGGCCAACGTCTGCGCCGCATAGAGGGTGTGGCGGTCGGGAATGAAATAGGGACCGACCATGGACCCCTTCGCCTCCATGGCGGCGACGAACGCGTCCACCATGGCCGCCTCGGCGGCAAGCTGGCCGAGCGTCTCGCGCACCTGGGGGAAGTTGGTGGTGCCGTTGATCTCGCAGGTCCGGCGCGCGATGGCGAGCAGGAACTTGATCTTTACCTTGAGGCGGATCTGCGCCTGGTAGTTCTGGTAGACGTGCGCCGGGGTGGCGTGGAACTGCTTGCCGGTCATCTCGATGCTGTCGACGATGAACACCCGGTCCCACGGCACCTTCACGTCGTCGAAATAGAGCACCGCGTCGTTCTCGTCGAAGCGGCTCGACAGCGGGTTGTCGAACACCGAGGGCGCGCCCGCCTCGTAGGACTTGCGCGAGAGGATCTTCAGCCCCTTGGTGTTCATGGGGATGGCGAAGGAGAGCGCATGCGCCTCGTCGCCCGGCTGCAGCGGCTGGATGCAGGTGACGAACACCTCGTTCGCCATGATGCCGCCGGTGGCCAGCATCTTGGCGCCGCGCACCGTGATGCCCTCGGCGTCGCGGTCGACGATGGCGGCGGAGAGGAACGGGTCCTTCTGCTGCGCCGCGCTCTTGGAGCGGTCCGCCTGCGGATTGATGATGACGTAGGTGAGGTAGAGGTCGTTGTCGCGGGCGTAGCGGTAATAGTCCGCGAGCGCCTTGGCGCGGGCCGGGTCGTAGGCCTCGAACGCCGGCAGACCCATATACATGCCGGCGATGCACGAGGCGACATGGTCCGGCGCGCGGCCGAGGAAGCCGGCGTGCAGCTCGGTCCAGGCCTCCAGGCCCTTGCGGCGCGTCACCAGCTCTTCATAAGAGGTCGGCAGTTGCCAGATGCGGTTCGCCCGCGTGCCGGTGTCGGTCTCGAACGTCATCAGCTCCCGGTTTTCCGGGGCGCTGTGGAAGTCGAACATCTGTCCCACCGAAGCCACCGCGCGGCGGAAGGCGGGGTGGGTGGTGGCGTCGGTGACGATCTCCCCGTCGAGGAAGATCTGGCGTCCGTCCTTGAGGCTGGCGATGTGCTCGGCACCGGTCTTGATCATGGGCGTTGTCCCTGGGATGCGTGGGACGGCCGCCGCCCTCGGCCTCGCCGGAAGCGAGGGCATGGTAGCGGCCGCCGAAGAAGATGAGCGGATCGCCGCCTTCGGCGGCGGAGAAACGCAGCACGCGGGCGATGAACACCTCGTGGTCGCCCCCCTCATGGCAGGCATAGGGGGCGCATTCGAGGTGCGCGAGCGCTCCCTCGATGAGCGGCACCTGGTGGGCGCCGCGCCGCACCTCGACGCCGCTCCACTTATCCTCCATGGGACGGGCGAAGCGGTTGGACAGGTGCTCCTGGTGGCGCCCGAGAATGGAGATGCCGAAGCCCGGCGCCCCCCGCAGCACGGGGAGCGAGAGGGCCGAGCGCGCCACCGAGAACAGCACCAGCGGCGGATCGAGGGAGACCGAATTGAACGAACTCATGGTCATGCCGACCATGCCCGCCTCACCGCCCTCGGCCGTGACCACGGCCACGCCCGTGGCGAACCGGCCGAGGACGCGGCGCAGGGCCAATGGGTCGAAGGGCGTATCGATTTTCACGGCGGATTGGCGTTTCATGGTCGTGAACCGAATTTAGCTTTGTGACAAAGATATTTTGGAAATCGATGGACGTCAAGCCGGACCGTTCCGTATGACTGAACGCATGGCGGAATTGGACGCGCGCGCGCCGACGCAGACGGCAGCCCGGCCAAAGCGCTCTGCCGGCTTAAAATTGACTTGGGGCGGGACGGGGAATCAGGCCGGACTGCCCCAGCCCCCTGAGCAATCAAGCGCGAACCCGGCGGGCGTTCGCATCACCGCGCCGCGGACGGAGCCGAGGTCATGCCGCCCAATCTGCCCCCCAAATCACCGCCCCCGGAGGCAAGCCCGGCCGCGAACGCGAACGTTACCGGCGCTCCGGCGCACGACGCCCCGGCCGCGGTGCGGCGTCCCCTGGCATCGGCCTCGCTGCCGCCCATGCCGCTGCCCACCGATGCCCGTCCGCCGCGCGCACCCGTACCGCCGCGCCGGCGCATCCGGGACTGCCGCTCACCGCCTCACGGCCGTCGCTTCTGGTGGATGGGTCGGACACCGAGTTCCGCGGGCTGGTGCACGACATGCTGGCCTTCGCCTCGGCCATCGTCGAGGTGCGCAACCGGCTCGGCGGGCTGATCGGCCTGTCCGGCACCCAGTACACCATCCTCACGTCCATCACCCGGCTCAGCCGCGAGACCGCGGAGCTGGGCGTCAACCAGCTGGCCGAGCACCTGCATTTGTCGGGCGCGTTCGTCACCATCGAGGTGAACAAGCTGGTGGCGGCCGGCCTGGTGGCGAAGACCACCAATCCGGACGACCGGCGCCGGGTGGTCCTGGTGCCGACCGCTCAGGCGGAGCGGCTTCTGGCCGAACTGGTATTGGTGCAATGCCCGGCCAACGACGCCCTGTTCGAGCCGCTCTCGGCCAAGGAGTTCAAGAGCCTCAGGGCGATCATCGCCAAGCTCTCGCGCACCGGCGATCCCACCTTGCGGATCATCGAGGCGCTGGCGCCCGACGGCACGCTGGACAGCGCCAAGCGCACGGCCGCCGCCCCGCGCCTGCCCGAGGGACGCCTGCGCTCCGGCGGCTGATCGCGCGCGTCAGTCCCCGCGCGCGTCAGTCCCCGCGCGCGTCAGTCCACGTCGTCCACGCTCTCCGGGCCGCCGCCATAGGCGCGCTGGGCCAGCGCCGCCTGCATGAACGGATCGAGGTCGCCGTCCAGCACCTCCTGCGGCGTGCCCGAGGTGACGCCGGTGCGCAGGTCCTTCACCAGCTGGTAGGGCTGCAGCACATAGGAGCGGATCTGGTGGCCCCAGCCGATGTCGGTGCGCGCCGCCTGCTCGGCCGCGGCCTCGGCCTCGCGCTTCTTCAGCTCCATCTCGAACAGCTTGGCGCGCAGCATGTTCCAGGCGGTGGCCCGGTTCTTGTGCTGGGAGCGGTCGCCCTGGCTCACCACGGCGATGCCGGTGGGAATGTGGGTGAGGCGCACCGCGGATTCGGTCTTGTTCACGTGCTGGCCGCCGGCCCCGCCGGAGCGCATGGTGTCCACCCGCACGTCGCTCTCGTTGATCTCCACCACGATGCGGTCGTCGATCACCGGATAGACGTCCACCGAGGCGAACGAGGTCTGGCGGCGGGCGTTGGAATCGAACGGCGAGATGCGCACCAGGCGGTGCACGCCGGCCTCGGTCTTCAGCCAGCCATAGGCATTGTGGCCCTTCACCAGCACGGTGGCGGACTTCAGGCCCGCCTGCTCGCCCTGGCTCTCGTCCACCAGTTCCACCTTGAAGCCGTGGGCCTCGGCCCAACGCGTGTACATGCGCAGCAGCATCTCGGCCCAGTCCTGGCTGTCGGTGCCGCCGGCGCCGGCATGGACCTCCAGATAGGTGTCGTTGCTGTCGGCCTCGCCGGAGAGCAGCGATTCCAGCTCGCGCCGCGCCAGCTCCGCCTTCATGGCATCGAGCGCGCCGCCGGCCTCGGCGATGACGCCCTCGTCGCCTTCCGCCTCGCCCAGCTCGATCAGTTCCACATGGTCGCCGAGTTCGCGGTCGATGCGGTCCACCGCCCCGAGCCCGTCCTCCAGCGTGGTGCGCTCCTGCATGATCTTCTGGGCCCGCTCGGGATCGTCCCACAGGGTCGGGTCCTCGACCATGGCGTTCAGCTCGTTGAGGCGCCGCCGCGCACGGTCCACGTCCAGGTGGGACCGCAGGAGGTCCAAAGAGGCTTTGATCTCGTCGACCTTCGCGGCGAGTTCCGCGCGCATGGCTCATCATTCTCCGGCTGAGGGCCGCGGAAAATAGCGGCGGGGGGCGCGGGTGTAAACGCCGGAGACAGCGGTCAGTGGGCGAGGGACCGCTGGCGCAGCCAATCCTCGAATTCCGGCACCTCCAGCGGCCGCGCGAACAGGAACCCCTGGGCGGCGTGGCAATTCAGCTCGCCCAGGAGGTCCAGCTGGGCCTTGGTCTCCACGCCCTCGGCCACCACGGTCATGCCGAGGCTATGGCCGATGCGGATCACCGCGGTGGCGAGCGCCTGGGCATTGGCGTCCTCCTCCAGCGCCAGCATGAAGGAGCGGTCGATCTTCAGTTCGGCGATGGGCAGCTGGGCGAGCGAGGAGAGGCTGGAATAGCCGGTGCCGAAATCGTCCATGGCGAGGTGCACGCCCATGGCCTCGATGGCGCGGGCCGTGTTCAGCGAGTTGGGGTGCTGGTCCATCATCACCCGCTCGGTGATCTCGACCCTGAGGTCGGCGGGTTGAAGGCCGTTGTCCTCCAAAGACTTGGCAATGACATCCAGCACCGCGCTGGAGCGGAAGCTCACCGGCGAGACGTTCACCGACACGTGCGGGACGTCGAGACCCTTGGCGCGCCATCGCGGGATGAGGCGGCAGGTCTCCTCGATCGCCCAGTGGTCGATGCTCTCGATCAGGCCGTACTCCTCCGCCAGCGCGATGAAGCGCGGGGCGGGCACCTCGCCATGCACCGGGTCGCTCCAGCGCGTCAGCGCCTCCACCCCATGGAGGGCGCCGCTCTTGATCGACACCTGGGGCTGGAACACGAGGCGCAACTGGCGGTGGAGGATCGCCTCGCGCAGCGCGACGCCGAGCACCAGGCGGCTCTGCGCCTTGACGTTCAGGTCCTCGGTGAAGAAGTGGAACTTGCCGCGCCCGTCGCGCTTGGCCTCGTAGAGCGCGGCGTCGGCATGCTTGAGCACGGTCTCGGCGTCGGCGGCGTGGAGCGGGTAGATGGCGATGCCGATGCTGGCGCTCATGGTGAGGTGCAGACCCTGCACCGCCACCGGTGCCGTCGACAGCACCTCCAGGAGCCGCTCGGCGATCAGGGCCGCCTCCTCCGCCGCGCAGCCGCGCAGCAGCACCGCAAATTCGTCGCCGCCAATGCGTGCCACCATGTCCGCCCCGCGCAGCTGCACCGTGAGGCGGCGGGCGAACTCCAGGAGGATCTGGTCGCCGGTGGAGTGGCCGAGCGTATCGTTGACGTCCTTGAAATGGTCCACGTCGAGGATCAGGCACACCACGGTCTCGCCGGTCTGGCTGACCTCGGCCATGGTGGAGGCGAGGGTCTCCAGCAGGCGACTGCGGTTCGGCAGGCCGGTCAGCGCGTCGAGCGAGGACAGGCGGGCGATCTGGTCCTCGGCCTCGCTGCGCTCCATGGCGAGCGCGCACAAGGGCACGCACCGGTCCATGATGTGCTCGTGCCAGGGGCCGGGCGCGCGGCGCTCGCGGAAATAGAGCGCGAAGGTCCCCGCCACCTGGCCGGTGCGGGTCTTCACCGGGATCGACCAGCAGGCCACCAGGTCCGGCGGCAGAGGCAAATGGCGGTAGTCGTTCCACAGCGGGCTCGCGGCGATGTCGGTGACCGCCACCGGTTCGCCCCGGAAGGCGGCGGTTCCGCACGAGCCCACGCTGGGGCCCACCGGGATGCCTTCGAGCGCCGCGACATAGTCGTCCGGCAGGCTCGGCGCGGCGAGCGGGTGCAGGCGTCCGTCCTTGCTGACCGACATGATCGAGCAGACGACGCCGGGCAGGATCGCCTCCACCTTGCGGCAGATCAGCTCGGCCACATGGGTCAGAGGCACGTCGGCCGTCACCGCCGCCAGCACCTCCCGCTGGAGCGTATCGATCTGCTTGCTCTCGGTGATGTCCGTGAGCACGGCCACGATGTTCCTGAGTTCGTTGCGCTCGCGATCGTAAACCGGGCTGATGGCCGCGGAAACCCAGACCTGCCCGTCCGCCTTGTTGCGGCATAGCAGCTCTTCCGAAAACGGCGCGCGCTCGCGCACCTTCTGGCGCAGGCGGTTCTCGATCGCGGCATCGCCAAATTCACGGACCAGGAACGCCAGCGGGCTCTGGCCGGAAATTTCCTCGCGGCTGTAGCCGAACAGCTGGGTGAAGGCGCGGTTCACATAGATGATGCGCATCTGGCCGTCGGTAACCATCACCACCCGGTCGGTCTCGTTGGCCACGAGCGAGAGGATGTACAGTTCCGTCCGGCTGGCGACCTCCTCGGTCACGTTGCGGATGAAGGCGGCGTAATTCACGCAGTCTCCCACCTGAGCCCGGCTGAGCGAGAGCTGGCCCCATATGCGCGATCCGTCCTTGCGCGCGATCGGCACCTCGCGGCTGAGGTTGACGATCCCGGCGTCGCCCGCCCGGCGGCTGGCATCGACGAAGCGATCGTGGGTGTCGCGCAGCTCGGCCGGCACCAGGATGCGCACATTGTGGCCCAAAACCTCCGCACGGTCATAGCCGAACATGCGTTCGGCGGCAGGATTGAAATAGCTGATGCAGTTCGACTGGTCGATGAAGATGACAGCATCAACGGCCTGATTGAGCGCCGCCCAGGAGAGATCGCCGGCCTGCTCAACCATAGCTATCCACTCCGATGTCTCCAGAACTCAAGGTGAACCGGAATCCAGCGAACTGGAATCCCAGGATGCACGCAATGCTTCAGCGCACCGGCTATGGATATTACCGCTAATCCTTGCCTATTGGTGTCCAAAGTCAAGAAATGGTTACGCTCTCGCTTGGACTCCCTCACCGGTTGCAGGCTTCTCCTGAATCTGTTTGCCGTCAAAAGGGCGCAGTTCGGCCATTCCCGCGCGACGCTCCAATGGCGGCCCGGACCCTGTACCCACTGAAGATTGCACCAATTTAAATTTATCGACCGATAGGCCCGCGACATTTTAGTGCGGTAGCCCGATGAGGATACCGCACGCAGGCGCAGTGTCTAGCCCTGCGTCATGCGCAAAATGCCGGGCGGCGGATGCCCTATCCCCTTCGCGGACCGCGCATTCTTACGACGGCTCAGGAGTGCCGCGCAGGCGCGCCTCCACCCGCGCCCGGCCCATCATCAGCACCGGCGCGGCGCGCTGGAGCACCAGTTCGCCATGCCGCGTCACGCGGGCGAGGCCGAAGCGCTCGGCCAGCTCCGCCAGGTCCATCAGCAGAGCCGGTGGCAGCGGCCCGGAGCCCCGCACGTCGAGGTCGAGCCCGGTGGCGCTGGCGATGACCTGGATGTCGAGCGGCTTGTTGCGCGGCGCCAGCGCCTGCGCCACCGCCCGGGCCGCCGGCAAGGCCCGGTCGAGGTCCGGCGCCAGCACCGGGCATTCGGCGAGGTCCACCATGGCGTGCGACTTGCGCTCGGCGAAGCCCACCACGCTCGTCGCACCATACTGGCGGGCATGGAAGATGACGCGCCGCCGGCCGCGCCGTGGGCGTCCACCACCGGTGCCACCTCGGCAGCGATATGCTCGCGCGCGAGAGCCTCCGCCACGAGGCCGCGCTTCCAGGCGAAATAGGGCGCAAGATCCCAGTGCTGGAGCAGGCAGCCGCCGCAGCGGCCGAAATGACGGCAGGCCGGCGCGACGCGCTCCGGACTTGCATCCAGCACCGCGTCGAGCCGTGCCCGCTCGCCTTCCACGGTGGCGGCGACGCGCTCGCCCGGCAGCGCATAGGGCACGAAGAGCGGCCCGGACGGCCCCATGGCGACGGCATCGCCCTGCGCGCCCATGCGGGTGACGAGAAGCTCCATCAGGCGCGCTCCGCCCCGAGCAGGAACTCGCGGTTGCCGTCGCCGCCGGCGATGGGCGACGGCACAAGGCCGACGACGCGCCAGCCGAGGCCCGCCACCAGC
>NZ_JBNFNU010000090.1:0-12650 GCF_057364445.1 Xanthobacter sp. BG11Y11_SDJG | reverse complement strand
TGTGCCGCCGCCCCCACCAGCTTGGCGCCCACCATAGATCAAAATGGAAATTAATCCCGAAATCGTGGAAATTGTCACAGGCTGCGCGCGCACCCACTTGGGCTTAACCTAAGGGCGACGGCGCGCCGGGAATCGCTCGTGCGGGGCAACCGGGCGCGACCGAGAAGAACAAGCCGCCGCCCGCCGTTACCGGCGCGCGGCAGGCCTGCGAGGAGTTTCATGCCCGACAGTGACGGCGCGCCCCGGCGCCGCGGCCGCCCGGCCACGTCCGGAGGGGAGGGGGGTGCGGAAGTCCAGTCCCTGGACCGCGCCATCACGCTGCTGCGCGTGATCGCCGACGAGGACGGCATGACGCTGGCCGACATCGCCCGCGCGGCGGATTTGCCCATCTCCACGGTCCACCGGCTGCTGGCGACCCTCGAGCGGCGCCAGCTGGTGAGCCACGATCTGTCCACCGGGCTCTGGACCGTGGGGCTGGGGCTGTTCCGCGTCGGCGCCGCCTATCTGCGCATCCGCAAGCTGCCGGACATCGGCCGTCCCGTGATCCGCAAGCTGCTGCACGAGGTGGAGGAGACGGTGAACCTCTCCATGTTCGACGGCCTGGAACTGGTGGTGGTCGCCCAGGCGGAGGCGCACGCGCCGGTGCGCGCCTTCTTCCGGCTCGGCGTGCGCCTGCCGCTGCACGCGACCGCGGCCGGAAAATGCGTGCTGGCCGCGGCGAGCCCGGGCTTTCGCGGCGCGTGCCTCGCGCAGATCCGGTTCGAGCCGTTCACGGTCCGGACCCACCGCTCGGAGCGCGATCTCATGGACGACGTGGTCCGCATCGCCGAGCGCGGCTATGCGGTGGACGAGGAGGAGCATGCCGACGGCATGAAGGCGGTGGCGGCGCCGATCCTCAACGAATGGCGCGAGCCTTTGGGCGCGGTCTCGATCGCGGCGCCGGCGGTGCGCATGAGCGAGGATCGGATCGCCCGGATCGGTCGGCGCGTGATAGCCGCCGCGGATCAGATGACCCGCCTTTACTCGGGTGCCGACGAGGCGGTGCCGCCGGAATTCGCCGCCTACCGCTGACCGGAGCCAAGGCTGGTCCAGCCCCTGCTCGTCGCAAAATGTTTGGTATACATTATTTTATATTTCAAAGAATGTATTTGGACGACCAAATCCGGCATTGCAAATTCCAATTGACAGAAGTGACATACAATATACTCTTTCCAGGCTGAACCTTAAGGTTCGCCAAAAATGTAACAATCATAATAAGTTACGTTTTGATCCGCGGGCGCTGACATCGCGGACGATCCGGGAGGAAAAACGAGATGAAATTGTCATTTGCTTCGGCATTCAGGAAAAGCGTGGCCGCGGCGGCCGTTGCTGCGGTGATGGCGCCGCTCGGCGCCCTGGCGTGGGAGCCCACGAAGACGGTCGAGTTCATCGTCCCGGCCGGCACCGGCGGCGGCGCCGACCAGATGGCGCGGATGATCCAGGGCATCATTCAGAAGAACAATCTGATGAACCAGTCCCTGGTGGTCATCAACAAGTCGGGCGGCGCGGGCGCCGAGGGCTTCCTCGACGTGAAGGGCTCCACCAACAACCCGCACAAGATCATCATTCCCTGTCGAACCTCTTCACCACGCCGCTCGCCACCGGCGTGCCGTTCAAGTGGGACGACATGACCCCGGTCTCGATGCTGGCGCTCGACGAGTTCGTTCTGTGGGTGAACGCCAAGGCGCCCTATGACGACGTGAAGGGCTTCCTCGCCGCCATGGCCGCGGCGCCGGCCGACGCCCCGTTCAAGATGGGCGGCACCGGCTCCAAGCAGGAAGACCAGATCATCACCGCCGCCATCGAGCAGAAGACCGGCAAGAAGTTCATCTACGTTCCGTACAAGGGCGGCGGCGACGTGGCGGCGCAGCTCGTGGGCGGCCACATCACCGCCTCGGTCAACAACCCCATCGAGGCGGTGTCGCAGTGGCGCGCCGGCGAATTGAAGCCGCTGTGCGTGTTCGACGAGCAGCGCCTGCCCTACAAGGAGCCGGTCACCAGCACCAAGTCCTGGGCCGACATCCCGACCTGCAAGGAATCCGGCCTCGACATCGAGTATCTGATGCTGCGCGGCATCTTCATGCCGCCGAAGGCCACCAAGGAGCAGGTCGAATACTTCGTGAACCTGTTCAAGAAGGTGCGTGAGACTCCCGAATGGAAGGAGTTCATGCAGAAGGGCGCGTTCAACACCACCGCTCTCACGGGTGCGGAATACGCGGCCTGGCTCGGCAAGGCCGCGGCCGCCCACAAGACCCTGATGGAGAATGCGGGGTTCGTGGCCAAGTAGGCCGACCGCAAGCCGGCCAGCCGACTGGGCCCGGCCCCACAGGCCGGGCCGGCGAAACATGGCGAAGTAAACGTGGCCAGATGAGCGTGGCGACGTGACGGTTCCGGCTCCGCGGCCCCTGCCGCGGAGCCCCCGTCCCCCCATGCGCCAAGGCTCCGAAAAAGCCCGGCCGCGTGCCGGATGAGCGAGCCAAGGACGCGCCCCGATGACCGATCACGCACATGGCGATCACGCCACCGATCCGACCGAGAAGACCGTCACCAACCGCACCATGGACGCGGTCGTGGCCCTCGCCTTCATGGGCCTCGCCGCGCTGGTGATGTCCGACAGCTGGCGCATCGGCGCCCGCTGGGCGAGCGACGGGCCGCAGGCCGGCTACTTCCCCTTCTATGTGGGGCTGATGATGTTCCTCGCCAGCGCCGGCACCCTCGCCACCTCGCTGTTCACCAAGCATCCCGACCTCAACAACTTCGTCGACCGCAGCCAGCTGAAGTCGGTGATGCAGGTGCTCGTGCCCACCTGCATCTATGTGGGCCTCATCTTCGTGCTCGGCATCTACCTGGCCTCGGCGGTGTTCATCGCCTTCTTCATGTGGTGGCTCGGCAAGTATCCGATCGTGAAGATCGTGCCGGTGGCGATCGGCGTGCCGCTGATGCTGTTCATGATGTTCGAGGTCTGGTTCCTCGTGCCGCTGCCCAAGGGCCCCCTCGAGGCCGCCCTCGGCTACTGATCTCGCGCGCCCGGCCGCCGGACGCAGCCCGGCTTGCCGGAAGGAAGCCGCAGTTCCCACCGGGAAGGCGTCGCCCGCGTCGGCGCGCCCCCGCAAGGGAGCCAAGTTCACCCGCGCCGTCCTGGCTCAGCCGGGCGCAACAAGGGTGGCCCCGAACCCTGGATAGAACACGCGCACGCCGAAGGCGCGCATAAGCGCCGACGCGTTTGGGAGGAAGCCCGTGGAAGCGCTCTCGTCACTCATCGGAGGGTTCAGCGTTCTCGCTGACCCAATGAACATCGTCTACATGTTCGTCGGCATCACGCTCGGTGTGCTCATCGGCGTGCTCCCGGGCCTCGGCGGCGCCAACGGCGTCGCCATCCTCCTGCCGCTCACCTTCTCGATGTCGCCGGTCTCGGCCATCATCATGCTCTCCTCCATCTATTGGGGAGCGCTGTTCGGCGGCGCCATCACGTCGATCCTGTTCAACATCCCGGGCGAACCCTGGTCGGTGGCGACCACATTCGACGGCCATCCCATGGCCCAGAAGGGCAAAGCGGGCGAGGCGCTCACCGGCGCCTTCACCGGCTCCTTCATCGGCGCCTTCTTCGCGGTGCTGCTGATCACCTTCCTCGCGCCTGTGATCGCCAAGTTCGCGCTGCAGTTCGGCCCGGCAGAATTCTTCGCGGTCTATCTCCTCACCTTCTGTTCCTTCGTGGGCATGGGCAAGGAACCGCCGTTCAAGGTCATCGCCGCCATGATGCTCGGCTTCGCCCTCGCGGCGGTGGGCATCGACACGGTGACGGGCCAGCTGCGCATGACCTTCGGCTCGGTGGAGCTGCTGCGCGGCTTCGACTTCCTCGTGGCGGTCATCGGCCTGTTCGGCGTCGGCGAGATCCTGCTCACCATGGAGGAAGGCCTCGCCTTCAAGGGCAAGAGCGCGTCCATCAACGCCCGCGTGGTGTTCCAGACCTGGGCCAAGCTGCCCAAGATGTGGATCGGCGCGCTGCGCTCGGCCATCGTCGGCTGCTGGATGGGGGTGACCCCGGCGGCGCGACGCCGGCCTCCTTCATGAGCTACGGCCTCGCCAAGAAGTTCTCCAAGAACGGACGCAACTTCGGCAAGGGCGAGCTCGAAGGCGTGGTGATGCCCGAGGTGGCGGCGCACGCCGCCGGCACCTCGGCGCTGCTGCCCATGCTCACCCTCGGCATCCCCGGCTCGCCGACCGCGGCCGTGCTGCTGGGCGGCCTGCTGATCTGGGGTCTCCAGCCCGGCCCGCTGCTGTTCGTCGAGCAGAAGGACTTCGTGTGGGGCCTCATCGCCTCGATCTATCTCGGCAACATCGCCGGCCTGATCGTGGTGCTCACCACCGTGCCGATCTTCGCCGCCATCCTGCGCATCCCGTTCAGCGTCATCGCCCCGATCATCCTCGTGATCTGCGCGGTGGGTGCCTACACGGTGCACAATGCCGGCCTCGACATCGCGGTGATGCTGATCTTCGGTGTGATCGGCTACCTGTTCAAGAAGCTGAACTATCCGCTGGCGCCGCTGGTGCTGGCGCTGGTGCTCGGCGACATGGCGGAGAGCTCGTTCCGCCAGGCCATGCTGGTGTCCCAGGGCGATCTCGCGATCTTCTGGTCCAACCCGCTGGTGGGCTCCATCGTCACCCTCGCGCTGGTGATGCTGTTCTGGCCCGTCATCGGCGCCGTGATGCAGCGCCTGCGTCCCGGCGGCCAGAAGCCCGCCGCGGCCGAGTGAGCCGAGGCAGCCCGGCCGCCATCGGCCGGGCTGCCGCCTCCGCCCGACGCCCGCTTGCCGTGACCCCGGCACCGCCCGACAAGGCGGACGGTGGGGAAGCCGGGGCGGGGACGCAAGGCGGAGCCGGCGTGGCCGTTGTGCCACCTCGGTTGTTGCAGTGCGGAACCTTTTCCCGGTGCTCCGCCATTGCATCCCTGTATTGAATACAATACACAGTATTTCACCGAAGGCGCCCGCCCGGAAGAGGCGGCGCCCAGGAGGAGGAACCCCAGGCCGTGCATCAGGTTGCTGAGCCCCCGAAGCTGAACGTGGAGCCGCTCGAGGCCGCCACGAGCCTGCGGATGCTCGCCTACGAGGCGCTGAAGCGCGCCATCACGGAAATGGACATCTACGGCTCGACCAAGGAGTTCCGCCTCGACGAGCGCCAGCTCTCGGAGGACCTCGGGGTCAGCCGCACGCCCATCCGCGAGGCGATGACGGTGCTGGAGCAGGAGGGCTTCGTGCGCTCGGTGCCGCGGCGCGGCATCTTCGTGGTGCGCAAGACCAAGCGCGAGATTCTCGACCTCATCATCGTCTGGGCCGCGCTCGAGAGCATGGCGGCGCGCCTCGCCGCCGCCGCGGCCACCGAGGCGGAGATCACCGGCCTGCGCCGTCTCTTCAACGACTTCAAGGAAGAGACCGCGGCCGAGCAGGTGAACGAATATTCCAAGGCCAACATCGCCTTCCACCAGGCGATCCTGCGCATGGGCGGCTGCCGGCTCATCGTCGACATGACCGGCAACCTGTTCCTGCACATGCGGGCCATCCGCGAAGTGTCGATCCGCCAGGAGAACCGCTTCGAGATCTCCATGCGCGAGCACACGGCGATCATCGATGCGCTGGAGGCGCGCGACGCCGACCGCGCCGAGCGCCTGGTGCGCGAGCACGCCATGGGGCTCGCCGCGCACGTGGAGAAGCACGGAATGTTTCCCGAATGAGCGCGGCCCCGCCGCGCCGTCGATCGAAGAACAGCTGAAGCCGAACAAAATTTCTGGGAGAGCGTGATGTCCGCCATCGCAAAGACCATCGAAGCCGAAGTCCCCGCCGCCGAGCAGGAGCTGACCGATGGCTTCCACCTTGTCATCGACGCGCTGAAGCTCAATGGCATCGACACCATCTATGGCGTGCCGGGCATCCCGATCACCGACCTCGGGCGCTTCGCCCAGTCGGAGGGCATCCGCGTCGTCTCGTTCCGCCACGAGCAGAACGCCGGCAACGCCGCCGCCATCGCCGGCTTCCTCACCAAGAAGCCGGGCGTGTGCCTCACCGTCTCGGCTCCGGGCTTCCTCAACGGCCTCACCGCCCTCGCCAACGCCACCACCAACTGCTTCCCGATGATCCTCATCTCGGGCTCCTCCGAGCGCGAGATCGTCGACCTCCAGCAGGGCGACTATGAGGAGATGGACCAGCTCGCCATCGCCAAGCCGCTGTGCAAGGCCGCTTTCCGCGTGCTGCATGCGCAGGACATCGGCATCGGCGTCGCCCGTGCCATCCGCGCGGCGGTGTCGGGCCGTCCGGGCGGCGTCTATCTCGATTTGCCGGCCAAGCTGTTCGGCCAGGTCATGGATGCGGCCGAGGGCGAGCGTTCCCTCGTCAAGGTGATCGACGCCGCCCCGGCGCAGATCCCGGCGCCCGAGGCGGTGGACCGCGCGGTGGCGCTGCTGAAGGCCGCCAAGAAGCCGCTGGTCATCCTCGGCAAGGGCGCGGCCTATTCCCAGGCCGACGAGGAGATTCGGACCTTCGTCGAGCAGACCGGCATCCCGTTCCTGCCCATGAGCATGGCCAAGGGCATCCTGCCCGACACCCATCCCCAGTCCGCGGGCGCCGCGCGCTCGCTGGTGCTGAAGGAAGCGGACGTGGTGATGCTGGTGGGCGCGCGCCTCAACTGGCTGCTCTCCCACGGCAAGGGCAAGACCTGGGGCCCGGCGGGCAGCCAGAAGTTCATCCAGATCGACATCGAGCCGCGCGAGATGGACTCGAACATCGAGATCGCCGCGCCGATCGTCGCTGACATCTCTTCGGCCATGGCCGCGCTCAACGCCAAGGTGGGCGGCTGGGCTGGCGCGCCGAAGGAGTGGCTCGCCACGGTGAGCGAGAAGAAGGACGCGAACATCGCCAAGATGGCGCCGCGTCTCATGAAGAACTCGGCGCCCATGGACTTCCACTCGGCGCTGGGCGCGCTGCGCACCATCATCAAGGAGCGTCCCGACGCGATCCTGGTGAACGAGGGCGCCAACACGCTCGACCTCGCCCGCGGCATCATCGACATGTACCAGCCGCGCAAGCGCCTGGACGTCGGCACCTGGGGCGTCATGGGCATCGGCATGGGCTTCGCCATCGGCGCGGCGGTGGAAACCGGCAAGCCCGTGCTCGCCGTGGAAGGCGACAGCGCCTTCGGCTTCTCCGGCATGGAGGTGGAAACCATCTGCCGCTACAACCTGCCGGTTTGCATCGTCATCTTCAACAATAACGGCATCTATCGCGGCACCGACACCGACCCGAACGGGCGCGATCCCGGCACCACGGTGTTCGTGAAGGACGCCCGCTACGACAAGATGATGGAGGCCTTCGGCGGCGTCGGCGTCCACGTCACCACGCCGGACGAGCTGGCCCGCGCGGTGAACGCGGCGATGGACAGCGGCAAGCCGACCCTCATCAACGCGGTGATCGACCCCACCGCCGGCAGCGAGAGCGGCAATATCGGCAGCCTCAACCCGCAGAGCGTGGTGAAGCGCAAGAAGTGAGGCCGCCGGCGGCCCGCCTCGCGCGGCGCCGCCTGATGGCCCCCAAGGTTTGCGGCGCAGCCGCGAACCCGACCGACCCCGAAGGTTCGCGGCGCAGCCGCGGGCCCGATGGTTCAAGACCGCGAAAGACCGGGCAAGCCCGGCGGAAACCCCAAGGCCGACATCCTCAGGAGCGGGTGACCGAACCAGTCAAGGCGAAGTGAGAAACGAGATGGGCAAGGCATTGGAGGGGGTCCGCATCCTGGACTTCACCCACGTTCAGTCGGGACCGAGCTGCACCCAGCTGCTCGCCTGGTTCGGCGCGGACGTGATCAAGGTGGAGCGTCCCGGCGAAGGCGACGTGACGCGCGGTCAGCTGCGCGACGTGGCCGGCGCGGACAGCCTCTATTTCACCATGCTCAACGCCAACAAGCGCTCGATCACCCTCGACACCAAGAACCCGCAGGGCAAGGCGGTCCTGGAAGAGCTGGTGAAGAAGTGCGACGTGCTGGTGGAGAACTTCGCCCCCGGCGCGCTGGAGCGCATGGGCCTCGGCTGGAAACGCCTGTCCGAGATCAATCCGCGCCTCATCCTCGCCTCGGTGAAGGGCTTCGGCCCCGGCCCGTTCGAGGACTGCAAGGTCTATGAGAACGTCGCCCAGTGCGCCGGCGGCGCCGCCTCCACCACCGGCTTCCGCGACGGCCTGCCCATGGTGAGCGCGGCGCAGATCGGCGATTCGGGCACCGGCCTGCATCTGGCGCTGGGCATCGTCACGGCGCTGTTCCAGCGCGAGCACACCGGGCGCGGCCAGAAGGTCATGTGCGCCATGCAGGACGCGGTGCTGAACCTGTGCCGCGTGAAGCTGCGCGACCAGCAGCGCCTCGCCAACGGCCCGCTGCGCGAATACAGCCAGTTCGGCGAGGGCGTGCCGTTCGGCGACACGGTGCCGCGCGCCGGCAACGACTCCGGTGGCGGCCAGCCGGGCCGCATCCTGCGCTGCAAGGGCTGGGAGAACGATCCCAACGCTTACATCTATTTCATCACCCAGGCGCCGGTCTGGGAGAAGATCTGCGACGTCATCCACGAGCCCGAGTGGAAGACCGATCCCGGATACGCGACGCCGGCCGCGCGCCTGCCGCACCTCAACGAGATCTTCACCCGCATCGAGGCGTGGACCATGGCCCACACCAAGTTCGAGGCCATGGAGATCCTCAACCAATACGACATTCCCTGCGGCCCGATCCTCTCCATGAAGGAGATCGCCGAGGACCGCTCGCTCTATGCCACCGGCACGCTGGTGGAGGTGGAGCATCCCGCCCGCGGCAGCTACCTGACGGTCGGCAACCCCATCAAGCTCTCCGACAACGACGTGCCCGTGGAGCGGGCGCCGCTGCTGGGCGAGCACACCCACGAGGTGCTCAGCGACGTGCTGGGCCTCGACGACGAAGCCATTGCGGTCATCAAGCAGACGGGCGCGCTCGGCGCGCTGCTGCGCGAGGCCGCGGAATAGGAAACGCCCCGGCGGCGGGTGCCTGAGGCGCCGCCGCCGCCCGCCCGGCGCCCCGGCGCCGGACGGGGAGCCGGCCAGGATCAGAAGAGTGGACGCGATGACTTCGGCCCAGGAACAGGTTCAGGTGGACCACGCTCAGCTGCTGGACGCCGTCGGCGATGCGATCGTCGTCTGCGACGGGGCCGGCGCTATCATCCTCTGGAATGCCGGCGCCGAGCGCATGTTCGGCTTCACCAAGCAGGAGGCGCTCGGCGCCTCGCTCGACATCATCATCCCCGAGCGCCAGCGCAAGCGGCACTGGGACGGCTATTACGAGACCATGCGCACCGGCGTGACGCGCTACGGCACCGCGCTCCTGCGCGTCCCGGCCCTGCACAAGGACGGGCATGCCCTTTCCATCGCCTTCACGGTCGCCCTGCTGTTCGATGCGGACGGCAAGCCGACCAGCATCGTCTCCATGATCCGGGACGAGACGGAGCGGTGGAAAGAGGAGCGCGCGCTGCAGCGCCGCGTGGCCGAGCTGGAGGCCAAGGTCGGCCAGACACCGGCTCCACAATAGCCGGGCCAACCGGCAGGACGCGGCCGGCGGCGCTCCGTCGGCCTCAAGGTTTTGCGCGGCAGGGGGCCTCACCGCCCGCCCGCGCTGGGTTTAGGCAACGCTTGAAAGGGAACTGAACATGTCGAAGCCATTGGAAGGCATCAAGATCATCGACTTCACCCACGTCCAGGCCGGCCCGGCCTGCACCCAGCTGCTGGCCTGGTTCGGCGCCGACGTGATCAAGGTGGAGCGTCCCGGCTCGGGCGACGTGACGCGCAACCAGCTGCGCGACATCTCGAACGCCGATGCGCTCTACTTCACCATGCTGAACTCCAACAAGCGCTCGCTCACCCTCGACACCAAGACCCAGGAGGGCAAGGACGTCCTCACCAAGCTCATCAAGGAGAGCGATGTCCTGGTGGAGAATTTCGGCCCCGGCGCGCTCGACCGCATGGGCTTTTCCTGGGAGCGCATCAAGGAGCTGAACCCGGGCATGATCGTCGCCTCGGTGAAGGGCTTCTCCGACGGCCATCACTACGAGGACCTGAAGGTGTACGAGAACGTCGCCCAGTGCGCGGGCGGCGCGGCCTCCACCACCGGCTTCTGGGACGGCCCGCCCACCGTGTCGGCCGCGGCGCTGGGCGACTCGAACACCGGCATGCACCTCGCCATCGGCATCCTCACCGCGCTCCACCAGCGCAACAAGACCGGCAAGGGCCAGAAGGTCGCCGTGTCCATGCAGGACGCGGTCATCAACCTTTGCCGCGTCAAGCTGCGCGACCAGCAGCGCCTCGACCGCGTGGGCTACCTGGAGGAGTATCCCCAGTACCCGCACGGCACGTTCTCGGACGTGGTTCCGCGCGGCGGCAATGCCGGCGGAGGCGGGCAGCCGGGCTGGGTGCTGAAGTGCAAGGGCTGGGAGACCGATCCCAACGCCTACATCTACTTCACCGTGCAGGAGCAGGCCTGGGCCAAGGTGGCGGAAGCCATCGGCAAGCCGGAGTGGAAGGACGACCCGGCCTACAGCACGGCGCGCGCCCGCCAGGACAAGATCTTCGACATCTTCGCCGTGATCGAGGCGTGGCTGGCCGACAAGACCAAGTTCGAGGCGGTGGACATCCTGCGCAAGTTCGACATCCCCTGCGCCCCGGTGCTCACCATGAAGGAGATCGCCGAGGACGAGTCGCTCCGCAAGAGCGGCACCATCGTCGAGGTGGACCACAAGGAGCGCGGCAAGTACCTCACCGTCGGCAGCCCGATCAAGTTCTCCGACATGAGCGTGGAAGTCACCGGCTCGCCGCTGCTCGGCGAGCACACCGACGAGGTGCTGGCGGAGCTCGGCTATTCGGCGGAGCAGATCAAGGCCATGCACGACAACCGCGTGGTGTGAACGAGCCTTGCGGCGGGGCGCTTCGTCCCGCCGCCGTCTCGCGCGTCATCGCCCGGCTCGTCCGGGCGATCCACCGTCCCGCTGTTCGGCGGGCCGGCCTTGAAGCTCCGGGATGCGGATCGGCGGATGCCCCGGACAGGCCGGGGCCTGACGGCCCGCCCAAGGCCTATTCTGTCCCGTTTCCCGGTCCTGCCCGACGCGCTGAGCGCTCCGGCCGCCGGCTGCCGCGCCACCCCTGAGGGGAGAGGCGACCCTGGTCCGCCAGGACCCTTCGCAAATATCCCTGCCGCGAGCGTCACGCCTCCGGCTTAACCGGCGCCGTGTCGCATTGGTGTGCGCCGGCCTTCGGGTGCATCCTGCGACTTTCGTCGCAGACTGCGCCGGGCGAGGCGCGCCGGTGCCGTGCTCCATGCGCGGCCCCCGACGAGGGAGGACCCCAAGATGAACATTCACGAATACCAGGCGAAAGCCATCCTCAAGGCGTTCGGCGCGCCGGTGGCGCGCGGCCTCGCCGCGTTCTCGCCGCAGGAGGCGGAGGCGGCGGCGCACAAGCTCGGCGGCATCGCCTTCGTGGTGAAGGCGCAGATCCATGCCGGCGGGCGCGGCAAGGGCACGTTCAAGGAACTGCCCCCGGGCGCCAAGGGCGGCGTGCGCGTGGTGAAGACCCCCGCCGATGTGAAGGAGAACGCCGCCGAGATGCTCGGCCACACGCTCGTCACCCTCCAGACCGGGCCGTCCGGCAAAGAGGTGGGGCGCCTCTATGTGGAGGAGGGCGCCTCCATCGAGAAGGAATTCTACCTCTCCATGCTGGTGGACCGCGCCACCTCCCGCGTCGCCTTCGTGGTGTCGACCGAAGGCGGCATGGACATCGAGGAAGTGGCCCATGCCACCCCTGAGAAGATCGTCACCTTCGCGGTCGACCCGGCCACCGGCATCCAGCCGCTGCACGGCCGCAAGGTGGCGCAGGCGCTGGGCCTTTCGGGCGAGCTCGGCAAGCAGGCGGTGGCGCTCACGGCGAGCCTCTACGAGGCCTTCACGAAGACCGACATGAGCCTTCTGGAGATCAATCCGCTGGTGGTCACGAAAGACGGCCGCCTCGTCTGCCTCGACGCCAAGGTCTCCTTCGATTCCAACGCGCTGTTCCGTCATCCGGACGTGGCGCAGCTGCGCGACGAGAGCGAGGAGGACGCCAAGGAAATCGAGGCCTCGCGCTACGACCTCTCTTATATCGCGCTCGACGGCACCATCGGCTGCATGGTGAACGGCGCCGGCCTCGCCATGGCCACCATGGACATCATCAAGCTCTACGGCCGGGAGCCCGCCAACTTCCTCGACGTGGGCGGCGGCGCCACCAAGGAGAAGGTGACGGCGGCGTTCAAGATCATCACCGCCGATCCGAATGTCGAAGGCATCTTGGTGAACATCTTCGGCGGCATCATGCGCTGCGACGTGATCGCCGAGGGCGTCATCGCCGCCGTCCGCCAGGTGGGGCTGAGCGTTCCCCTGGTGGTGCGCCTCGCCGGGACCAATGTGGACGAAGGCAAGAAGATCATCCGCGAGAGCGGGCTGAACGTGATCCCCGCCGATGACCTGGACGATGCGGCGCAGAAGATCGTCGCGGCTGTGAAGAAGGAAGCTGCGTGATGTCCGTGCTCAT
>NZ_JBNFNU010000089.1:0-12696 GCF_057364445.1 Xanthobacter sp. BG11Y11_SDJG | reverse complement strand
CACGCGGGCGCATGTTCGATTTGTTCCTTCCGGCGGTGCCGCGGGCGCCGAGCCGGAACTGCCGGCTCGTGACGCGCGGGGCGCGGCGCGCCCGCGCCCCTCTTGCCCTCAGTGGGCGGCAGTCTTGGAGAACAGGTTCACCACCAGCACCCCGGCGATGATGAGGCCGAGGCCGATCACGCCGGCAAGGTCCAGCGCCTGTCGGTAGTAGATCCAGGCGAAGCCGGCCACCAGCACGATGCCCACCCCGGACCAGATGGCGTAGGCGATGCCGACCGGGATGTCGCGCAGCGTCAGCGATAGGAAATAGAAGGCGGTGCCGTAGCCGAGCGCGACGATCACCGACGGCCCGAGGCGGGTGAAGCCTTCGGCCGACTTGAGCGCCGAGGTCGCCACCACCTCGGCGACGATGGCGATGAACAGATACGCGTAGCTCATGGCGCTCTCCCCCCGCTTGGCGCGCGCCTCACCTGAGGCGGGGAGCGGCGCGAAGTCAATCACGGCGGCTGCGTCCATCTCCCGCGCCGGGACGGGATGCGCCGCTGGCGCGATGCGCTATCCTCCTGCCTCCCTGGCGCCTCTCTGGCGCCGCCCTGGCGCTTCCTGCCAAGCCCACACCGGAGAGCAAGCCCCGATGGCCGATGCCGCCGCGCGCCCCGCCGCCTTCGTCCCTGCCGACCCCGATTTCGAGGCCCGCGTGCGCGACAGCTTTGCGCGACAGCCCTTCATGGACATCATGGGTGCCCGCCTCGGCACGATCCAGCCGGGCCGGGTTGAGGTGGTGCTGCCCTTCGACCCGAAGGTGACGCAGCAGCACGGCTTCTTCCATGGCGGCGCCATGGGCGCCATCGCCGACGTGGCCGGGGGCTATGCCGCCTTCTCCCTGTTCCCCGCCGACGCGACCGTGCTGACGGTGGAGTACAAGATCAACATCATGGCGCCCGGCAAGGGCGAGCGCCTGGTGGCGGAAGGCGAGGTGCTGCGCTCGGGGCGCACCCTCACGGTGGTGCGGGTGGATGTCCACGCCGAGGCGGACGGCCGGCGCATCCATTGCGCCACCGGCACCCAGACGCTGATCCGGCTCGACGGCAAGAGCGACGGCAAGAGCGACAGCAAGGCCTGAACGCGCCCGCCATGCGCTTTCCCCTGCCCCTCGTGCCGGCGCGGCTGCTGCGTCGCTACAAGCGCTTCCTCGCCGACGTGGTGCTCGCCGACGGCACCGAAGTCACGGTCCACGTGGCCAATTCCGGCGCATGCTGGGGCTGATGGAGCCGGGCGCGCGCGTCCTGCTCTCGCCGGCAGCGGGGCCGGGGCGCAAGCTGCCGTTCGGCTGGGAGCTGGTGGAGGCGGATTTCGGCGCCGGCCCGGAATGGGTCGGCGTCAACACGATGCATCCCAATCGCCTGGTGGCGGAGGCCATCGCCGCAGGCCTCGTGCCGGAACTGGCCGGCTACCAGCGCCTGCGCCGCGAGGTGAAATACGGCCGCAACAGCCGCATCGACATCCTGCTGGAGGACGACGCGCGCCCGCCCTGCCTCGTGGAGGTGAAGAACGTCCATCTCATGCGCCGGCCCGGCTTTGCGGAATTCCCGGACTGCGTCACGGCGCGCGGCGCCAAGCACCTGGTGGAGCTGGGGGAGATGGCCAAGGCCGGCAGCCGGGCGGTGATGGTTTATCTGAGCCAGATCGGCTCGGCGCGGCAGATCGGTTTCGCCCGCGACCTCGATCCCGGCTACGGCGCCGCCTTCGACGCGGCGCGCGCGCTCGGGGTGGAGGCCATCGGCCTCGTCTGCCGGCTCGATGCGGCAGGGATCGAGGTGGATCGGCAGGTGCCGGTGGTCGGCTGAGACGGAAGCCGGCGGCGACGAAAAAAGGCCGCCGCTTCGAACTCGGAAGCGGCGGCCCAGAAGCACCCGAGGGCGCCTTGCACCTGTCATGTGCCGAGCCCCGGACCGGGGGCTCGGCCGATCGTCAGCCGCGGCTCACTTGACCGGGCCGTAGGCCTTCCACAGCGGCTCGAAAGAGGCGTCCACCACGTCCTTGTAGGCCGGGGCCGGCTCCTTGATGAGGCCGTTCGGCACCAGCAGGTCCATGGTCTTGCCGATCATCGCCTCGTTCATGTAGGGCACGTAGGTCTTGGCCTGGGTCTCCACCGAGATGCGCATGGCCTTGGGCTGGCTGTCGCCGTATTCCTTCAGCGCGATCTGCGTCACCTGTTCGACATTCTTCGGGTCGGCGATGAACTTCTGCGCCTTGACGATGGCGCGCACCACCTTCTCGGCGATCGGGCGGTTCTTGGCGAGATAGTCGCGCGTGGTCTGCAGCACCACATAGCCCATGTCCTGGAACAGCTTCGGACCCTGGCCCACGGTGGTGTTGAGCACATAGACCCATTCGCCCAGGCCTTCGACCGCGATCGGACCCCACGGCTCGGTCACCATGGCGGCATCGATCTCGCCGGCCTTGCCGGCGGCGAGCTGGCGGTCGGCGCCGCGGATCGGCACCAGGGTCGCGTCCTTCTCCGGGTCGATGCCGGCGGTCTTCAGGATGTAGCGTGTGGACACGTCGGTGAAGCCGCCGCGCGACAGGGTGCCGATCTTGAGCCCCTTGAGGTCCTCGACCTTGGGGGCGCGGCCGAGCTTGTCGGCGATGTCCTTGCGCAGGATGATCGCGCCAGCATAGTTCGACTGGATGTTCATGATCGTGACGATCGGCTGGTTCGCCTTGGCCGTCTTCACGTTGTTCTCCAGCGCCCCGTTGAGGAACTGGAGCGAGCCGCCCATGAGCGCGGCGGTGGCCGGCGGGCCGCCGGCGAAATACTCAAGCGTGACGTCGAGACCTTCTTCCTTGAAGAAGCCCTTGTCGCGCGCCACCACCAGCGGCAGGCCGAAGATCGACTTCACCGACACGCCGATATTGAGCTTGGTATCCTGGGCGGCGGCCGGCGCGGCGACCGCCAGGCCGAGCGCGGCGACAGCGATGGCGGCGAAGCGGCGCCGTGTGTGTTCCCCATTCATGGCGTTCTCCCTCAACAGGTTGGTCTTGCTTTGCGTCCGGCTCTGCGGCGCCGGGACCGTGCCCCGGCCGGCCCCGGAGGGAACCGGCCGGGGCGGGGCTCAGCTCAGGGCTTCGTCGCGCCACCGCAGGAGGCGGTTCGAGGTGGCGACGAAGGCGCGGTCGAGGCTGAAGGCGAGGACCATCAGCACGATGAGCGGCATGATCATGCCGGTGGTGTCGAAGGCGCCGGCGGCGCTGTCGATCATGTAGCCGATGCCGGCGCGGGCGGAGATGAACTCGCCGACGATGGCGCCGATGATGGCAAAGGAGATCGAGACCCGCAGCGCCGAGAAGATCCACGGCACGCAATTGGGCAGCAGCACCTTGTAGAACACCTGGTAGCGCTTGGCGTGGATCACCCGCATCATGTTGATCAGCTGCGGGTCGGCCGCCTTGATGCCCTCGTAGGTGTTGAGCATGATCGGCACCACCACCAGCGAGAAGGCGAGCAGGAACTTCGAGGCGAAGCCGATGCCCACGAACATCACGATCAGCGGCGCCAGCGCCACGCGCGGCAGGCTGTTCATGGCGATCACGAACGGCTCCAGCGCCGCCCCGAGCACCCGGCTGACGCCGAGCACCAGGCCGAGCATGACGCCCACCACCGCGCCGGCGGCAAGGCCCGCGAGCGCCTCCTGCATGGTGATGTAGGTGTGGTAGGTGATCTCGTTCTCCTTCAGGGATTCCCAGAAGGCGGCGGCGATCAGCGACGGGCTGGAGGTCCAGAACACCGGGATCAGGCCGAAGCGGGCCGAGAGCTCCCAGCCGCCGACGATGACGACCAGCAGCACCACCTTGAGAATGGCGACCTGACGCGCGCTGTCCTGATCCATCACGTCCTCCCCTGCATGGCCTTGAGCGCCTCGCCGCGCAGATCCTCCCAGATGGCGTCGTGCAGCTCGGTGAAGCGCGGCATGTGGCGCACCTGGTCGAGGGTGCGCGGACGCGGGATGCCCACCTCGTATTCGGCGAGGATGCGGCCCGGACGCGAGCTCATCACCAGCACGCGGTCGGCGAGCGCGATCGCCTCGGCGAGGTCGTGGGTGATGAAGAGCACGCTCTTCCTGTTCTCCTCCCAGTATTTCAGGAACATCTCCTGGATCAGCAGCTTGGTCTGGGCGTCCAGCGCCCCGAACGGCTCGTCCATGAGGATGAGGCGCGGATCGTCCACCAGCGTGCGCGCGAGCGAGACGCGCTGGCGCATGCCGCCGGAGATTTCGCGCGGGAAATGGTCCTCGAAGCCGTCCAGCCCCATGATGGTGAGCATCTCGCGGGCCCGCTGCTCGCGCTCGGCCTTAGGGACGCCCTTCACCTCCAGGCTGATGACGGTGTTCTGGAGCACGTTGCGCCACGGCAGGAGCGCGTGCTGCTGGAACACATAGCCGAGGGGCGCCTTGTCGCCGCCCGGCGCCGCGCCGAACACCTCGACGGCGCCGCTCTGCACCGGCGTGAGGCCGGCGATGAAATTCAGGAGGGTGCTCTTGCCGCAGCCGGAGGGACCGACGACGGAGACGAACTCCGCCTCCTTCAGGGTCAGATCCACGTGATCGAGGATCTGCAGCTGGCGCTTCTGCCGGTCCATGAGGCGATAGCTCAGACCGGCGATGCGCACCGCATCCTGCCGGTCGGGCCCGCCCGATCCCGCGATCACCTGTAACCCTGAACGTACCGCTCCCATGCGTGCCTTCCCATTCGTCATCTTTATTTATCGCATACCTATACCTAAATCTGAGGGCAGGTCCAGGGTGGGGCCGAATACGGTTCATGCCATTTATGATGGGTCAAGGCTGTATTTCGATATCATATTACCGTTGATGCACAATATCTCATTGGCCTATGAAGAAATTTCAATCCCACCGCGCTGCCATCGGCGTTCACTAGAACCGTAGAGCTGAGTTACGAGTACGCGTAAATACGCGCTGAAATACCAAATCATCCAGGAGCCGCTCATGACCGTCGCCCTCAAGCCCTCAGCCGACCTCGCCAGCATCCAGAACCACCCCAACCGGCATCTTCTGGACCTGCGCGGCACGCTCGCCTGGCTGGAGCAGCAGGGCGACCTGGTGGTGACCGACAAGGAGGTCAATCCCGACCTTGAGCTGACCGGCCTCCAGAAGCTCATGGACGGCGCCTGCCCGGTGCTCTTCAACAACGTGAAGGACAAGCCGAACCACCGCCTGCTCACCAATCTGTTCGGCGACATCAACGCCGTGAACAAGATGTTCGGCTGGGCCTCCGACAAGGAGCGCACCCAGAAGCTCGCTTATGCGCTCTCCCATCCCCTGCCGCCGGTGGAGATCGCGCAGGCCGACGCCCCCTGCCAGGAGGTGGTGATCGAGAATCCGGACGACGTGAACCCCTTCCTCGTCGCCATCCGCCACACCGAGCTCGAGAGCGAGATGACCATCGGCTCCGGCATCCGCTGCGTCTCCGGCGCGGCGTTCGGCGGCGGCACGGACCTCGGCTACAACCGCATGAATTTTCGTTGGGGCAATGTGGGCACGTTCCAGATCTCGCCCGGCTCCCACATGTGGCAGGTGGTCAGCGAGGCGTACCGCAAGAATGAGCGCGTGCCGCTCACCTTCTGCTTCGGCGTGCCCGCCGCCTGCACCCTGCTCGCCGGCGCCGCCTTCGACTATGTGATCCTGCCCTATGGCTGCGACGAGATCGGCGTCGCCGGCGCGGCGCAGGGCTTCCCGGTGCGCCTGGTGAAGGCCCGCACGGTGGACGCCTATGCGCTCGCCGACGCCGAGATCGTCATCGAGGGCTATATCGACCCGCGCGACAAGCGCTTCGAGACCGCCGAGGCCGAGGCCGACCAGACCCAGGGCCGCCACCATTTCCACCCGGAATGGGCCGGCTACATGGGCAAGGCCTACCGCGCGCCCACCTTCCACGTCACCGGCATCACCACCCGCAAGCCGGAATCGAAGCCGATCGTGTTTGCGCTGGGCGCCCATACGCTGGACGAGCACAACATCGACACCTCGATCCGCGAGGCGGCCATGTTCGAGCTGTGCAACCGCATGCAGCCCGGCATCGTGCAGGACGTGAACATCCCCTACTGCATGACCGACTGGGGCGGCGTCATCATCCAGGTGAAGAAGCGCAACCGCATCGAGGAAGGCTGGCAGCGCAACTTCCTCTCGGCGCTGCTCTCCACGTCCCAGGGCATGCGGGTGGCCATCGCGGTCAGCGAGGACACCAACATCTACTCCATGGACGAGATCATGTGGTGCATCACCACCCGCGTGAACCCGCGCACCGACATCCTCAATCCCACACCCGGCGGGCGCGGCCAGACCTTCATGCCGGCCGAGCGCATGACCGCCGGCGACAAGGAATGGACCGCCACCAACACCTCCTACGAGGGCGGCATGGGCATCGATGCCACCGTGCCCTACGGCTACGAGGAAGACTTCCTGCGGCCGCAATATCCGGTCTCGAAGGTCAAGCTCGAGGACTTCCTCTCGCGCGACCAGATCACCAAGGTCCAGGCCCGCATGAGCGGCTGGACCGAGCTGCTCGCCAAGACCGGCCACTGAGGCGTTCATCGGCGCCGGCCAGCACGGCCGGCGCGCGGCATCGGCGGATCGGCGCGGCTCAGCCGCGTCGGCCGCCTCGGGAGGCGGGCGGAGCGGCGGACTGGGCCGCACCGTCCGCCTTTCCAAACGATTTGCGAATGCATCGACATTTGCGGGCGCGGGAGGCCCCCCATGGACGACATCTTCAGCGGCCACCAGCTGGACATCCCCTTTGCGTCCGTACCGGAACTCCTGGCGCGCTACCGGGATCGCGACCCGGGCCGGGTCGCGCTCGTCGACCTCGACCAGGGCAGCGAGATCACTTTCGGGGCGCTGGCGGACGTCATCGACCGCATCGCCGCCCGGCTGCTGGCGCTCGGCGTCGGCAAGGGCGACAAGGTGCTGCTGCTCTCGGACGAGTGCATCGAGAAGCTGCTGCTGTGGCTCGGCGCGTGGCGGATCGGCGCCGTGGTCTGCCCGCTCAACATCGAGCTGAACAACGCCTATATCGCCGATTTCGCGGCGGTCCTGAAGCCCAAGGCGGTGCTCTACCAGAGCGGCCTCGATTACGGTGCCATCACGGGAGACGGTCCCACGGTCCGCTTCGGCGCCTTTCGGCAGGACGGCCCGGCCGATCCGTCCGACGCCTTCTTCTCGACGCTGCCCGCCACTGTCGCGCCTGCGGATCTGCCGGCGCCGTACGGCCCGCTCGACATGGCCGCGGTGTTCTGCACCTCGGGCACCACGGACCGGCCCAAGGCGGTGGTCTACGACCATGCGGCCTACTGGCTCAGCGGCCTCTCCACCCTCGACATGCTCGGCCTCACCGAGGACGACAAGGCGCTCGAATACCGTTCATTCGGCTGGAACTCGGCGCAGGTGCTCTCGCTGATGCCGTTCCTGCAGAAGGGCACCACGCTCCACATCGCCAAGCGCTTCTCGCACTCGCGCTTCTTCGAGTGGATCCAGAAATACGGCATCACCTTCGCGGCCGGCGTTCCCACCGTGCTGAACATGCTGCTCAACAAGCCGCTCGGCTACACCGCCGAGGACCTGCCGACCCTGCGCCTGATGTCGTGCTCCTCCGCGCCGCTCAGCGCCGAGCAGTGGGTGAAGTTCGAGCAGATGTACGGCATCACCCTGCTGCAGCTCTACGGCATGTCGGAGGCCGGCTGGATCTGCGGCAACCGCCATTACAAGGCCAAGCTCGGCACGGTGGGCCTGCCCGCCAAGCACCAGGAATTCGCCATCGTCGACGGCGAGGGCAACGCGTGCCCGCCCGGCGTCGAGGGCTCGGTGACCATCGGCGGCCCGCAGACCGCCTTGGGTACGCTGCGCGACGACGGCACCATCGAGCCGGTGCGCGGCCTGCGCATCAAGACCGGCGACCTCGCGGTGCGCGACGCGGACGGCTTCATCACCGTCACCGGGCGCACCAAGGACCTGATCATCCGGGGCGGCATGAACATCGCGCCCGCCGAGATCGACGGCGTGATCCTGGCGAGCGACCTGGTCCTCGAGGGTTCGGCGATCGGCGTTCCCGACCCGATCTATGGCGAGGAGGTGGTGTGCGTGGTGGTGCCCAAGGGCCCGGAGGTCACCGGAGAGCAGATCGCCGCCTATCTGCGCGCGCGCCTGCCGGCGCCCAAGGTGCCGAAGAAGATCTATTTCGCCGAGAGCCTGCCCAAGAGCGACCGCGGCAAGGTGCTGCGCGACAAGCTCCGCGAAACCCTGCCGGAGCTGACCGAGGCGGCGGTGCTCAGCCTCAAGGCGTCCTGAGGCGCGCGGTCCTGTCCCTCCCGCATGAGCGGGCCTGCGGTCATGCGAAGCCGCCGCATGACCGCGCCGCGGACATTGCCTAAGATCGGGCCGATCCGCCCCCAGGGGCGCGCTTGGGCTGCCGTGCGGCCGCGTCCGGGCGCGCCGCCCTCTTTTCCTGCCGAGGCCTTTCATGTTCTACGAGCCCGCCAAGAACGATCACGGCCTGCCCCATTCCCCGCTCAAGGCCATCATCGCGCCGCGCCCCATCGGCTGGATCTCCAGCCTCTCCGCCGACGGCGTCGCGAACCTTGCGCCCTATTCCTTCTTCAACATGATCGGCGATGAGCCGGCGCTGGTGATGTTCTCCTCCACCTCGCGCAAGGATTCTGTGGCGAACATCGAGGCCACCGGCGAGTTCGTGTGCTCGCTCGCCATCGCCGGCCTGATCGACGAGGTCAACGTCTCCTCGGCAGCGGTGCCGCCCGAGGTGAGCGAGTTCGACCTCACGGGCCTCGCCAAGGCGCCCTCCCGCCTCGTCAAGCCGCCGCGCGTGGCCGCGGCGCCGGCCGCGCTCGAATGCGTCCATGTGGAGACCATCCAGCTCAAGGGCCGAGACGGGCGCAAGGCGGACCAGTACATGGTGATCGGCGAGGTGGTCGGCGTGTTCATCGACGATACCGCCATCGTCGACGGCCGGTTCGACGCCGCCCGCGTCCACTCGCTCGCACGCTGCGGCTATCTCGATTATTCCGCCATCGAGCACTTGGTGGAGCGCCCGCGCCCGGGCCGCGCCACCCTGCCCGGCATGGTGGAGGCCCTCAGGGCGAAACGCGCGGCGGAGTAGCCGGGACGGGCGGCGGATTTCGCTCCGGCGCGCCCCGGCAGGGCATGAACCGCTCGCTCGGCGCGAAAATGAGGATGTCGGGCTTGAACCGCTCCACCGCATTGAGGTCGAAACGGCAGTTGCGGTGGTGCATCCAGCCGAAGGCCGAGGTGCGCTGGGCAAGATATCCGCTCCAGAAATTCTGGGTGTAGCTGTCGCCGATCAGCATGACGCGCGGTCCGGCGCGGCCGGTCTCGTAGGCATGCGGCGGGAAGGGGTCTTTCGGATCGGCGTCGGGCATGACGCCCTCGATGGGCTTCAGGCCCTGCGGCTTGTCGTAAGGCGGCTTGAGCGGGAACAGGACATCCGGGAAGTCCGGCTTGGTCGAGCCCATGATGCGCAGCAGGTCGCCTCTCATGTTGGGCCGCGCCGGGCCGATGGCCTCGGCGGGATCGACGGTCAGATCGGGCCGGCCGGCGGCTTTCATCACCGCATTGTAGGCGAGCAGCGACCCGCGGTGGTTCCAATGGCTGTCGAGCAGGAACTGGACCGGTCCTGCGGATTTTCCCGCCTGGATCACCGGCCGCACGTCGACGAAGGTGAGGCCGCGCGCCTTCATCTGGTCCCGCAGCAGGTCATATTCCGTCGGCGAGGTCCGGCCGTTGCGCGCATAAGCGGGCAGCAGTTCGTGGTTGATGGTGGCGCCGTTGGGCGGCACGGCCATCACGAACGTGCCGCCAAGGCGGCGCATCTCGGCGTCCAGCATCGCCGCCACGTCCGCCAGCTCGCGGACCATGGCCGGACGGACCAGTTGGCCCACCGACTGTTCCAGCGCCTGCTGGTCCTTGATGAACAGCTGTCCCTTCTCGCCCACGAGGACGCGCCGGCTGCCGGTGGTGCCGAGCCATTTCTCATAGGTGCCGTGCGCCACCAGCACCGCGCCGCGGAAGCCGAACACGTTGTTGATCCAGGGATCGAGGCGTTCGGCCGCCCGTTCCCACCAGCGCGCCTCCGGCTCGATCACGGTGCGGGCCGGCGCTGGCAGGTCCGGCAGCACGAGGCCGATGGTCGGCAGCGTCAGCACGGCGAAGAACACGAAGGCCCAGTAGCGGCGGAAGGCCATCAGAAGCGGCATGGCTCAAGCCTCCTGTCACGGAACGGGGAATTGCCAGCGTCGAGCATGGGTCAGAAGCGGAAATAGAGGAAGGGACTGTAGGCCGCGGCGCCGACCGAGATGGCGCACAGCACGAACAGCAGCGCCACCACGACGGAATCGACCAAGCCGTAGATGCGCAGGCGCAGCCGCTCCGGAAGCTTCCGCCCGCCCGGCCGGGCAATCCGAACATGGAGAGCGGCCAGCCGATGAGCATCACCACGACGGTGCTGATCTGGATGGTGGAGATCACGCTCGCCGAGAGCGAGCCCAGCCCGTTGAGCCCGATGAGGCCCTGGAACATCTCCAGCGCGCGCGGGATGTTGTCGGAGCGGAACCACACATAGGACGTGCACACCACCAGCAGAACGTAAGCGTGGGCGAGGACGCGCGGGGCGGCGGCGAGCCAGGTTCCGAAGCGGGTGCGTTCCAGCACCAGGAAGGTGCCGTGGTGCAGGCCCCAGACCACGAAGGTCCATTGCGCGCCGTGCCACAGGCCGCAGAGAAAGAAGACGGTCCAAAGATTGAGCAGGGTGCGCGCCTCGCTGACGCGATTTCCGCCCAACGGAATATAGAGATAGTCGCGGAACCAGCTGGACAGGCTCATGTGCCAGCGGCGCCACAAATCGGCGATGGAGATCGATCCGTACGGCAGGTTGAAGTTGCGCGGGAACTTCAATCCCATGGCGAGGGCGAGGCCGATGGCCATGTTGGAATAGCCGCCGAAGTCGAAATAGATTTGCAGCGCATAGGCCTGCAGGCCGAGCCAGGCCTCGGCGAGATTGGGCGGGTTGGGCGAATCGAACACCGCGTTCGCCAGCGGCGCCAGTTCGTCGGCGATCAGCACCTTCCAGCTCAGGCCGATGACGAAGATGCGCAGGCCCGCCGAGACCCGCCCGAGCGTGGTCCGCCGGTCGCGGATGCGCCGGTTGATCGTCGAGTAGCGCACGATCGGGCCGGCCACCAGCTGCGGGAACATGGTGATGTAGAGGGCCAGCTCCTCGAACCGCCCGTTGGCGCGGGCGCGGCGCCGATAGACGTCCACCAGGTACGAGATGGCGTGGAATGAAAAGAACGAGATGCCGAGCGGCAGCGGCAGGTGGACCACGGGCAAGGCGAGCCCGGTGGGGGCAAGAACGACATTCAGGTTCTGGGCGAGAAAGCCGGAATACTTGAATATGATCAGGCCGGACAGGTTCAGCGTCACGCCCAGAGCCAGCGCGCGAAGCCGCCAGCGCTCCGAGCGCGGGTCGATCACCAGCGCCATGACATAGTTCATGACGATGTAGACGGCGAGGATGATGACGTTCGCCAGCCCGCCCCAGGCATAGAAGACCAGCGAGAAGGCGAGCAGCACGAAATTCCGCACCCGCGTGCCGCGTGCGAGGAAATAGCACAGCAGAAACAGAGGCAGGAAATAATAGAGGAAGGAGACGGACGAGAAGACCATGTGGGATCGCGGATACGGTTGGCTCTAATAGACGAACTGTTCGCGCAGGATGCGTTCCTCAAGCCCGTGATCGGGATCGAACAGCATGTCTACGGACGAGTTCCGGTCAAGACGCGCCGACACGGCGATGATGTCGCGCACCTCCTGGTGGTCCGCCACCGCGCTCACGCTGCGCTTGTCCGCCTCGAGCACGGCGATATCGATGCGGGCGTGATCGGGCACCAGGGCGCCGCGCCAGCGCCGCGGCCGGAACGGCGAGATCGGGGTGAGCGCCAGAAGCGGCGTGCCGAGCGGCAGGATCGGGCCGTGCGCGGACAGGTTGTAGGCCGTGGATCCGGCCGGCGTGGCGACGATGATGCCGTCGCAGATCAGTTCGTCGAGCCGCACCCGCCCGTCGATGGAGATGCGCAGCTTCGCCGCCTGGAACGTCTGGCGCAGCAGCGAGACCTCGTTGAAGGCCGGCGCGCGGTGCCGCCCCCCGGCCGCGTCCACCGCCTCCATGATGAGCGGATGGATGCGCACCCTTTGGGCGGTGGCGAGCCGCTCCCTCAGCCCATCCTCGCGATAGGTGTTGAGGAGGAAGCCGACGGTGCCGCGGTTCATCCCGTAGATGGGGATGTCCCGGTCGCGGAAGCGGTGCAGGGCTTGCAGCATGAGGCCGTCGCCGCCGAGCGCGACGATCACGTCCGCCGCGTCCTCGGCTGCGGCGCCATACTGCTCCGACAGCCTCAGCCGCGCGGTCTCCGCCTCCGGCGTGGCGCTCGCCACGAAGGCGATGTTCTCGAACGGGGGGATGTCTCGGGCATGAACCATCCGATGGGCGGCGTTTCAACCGCCTGGCGCGGCACCGGATGCGCGGCCCGGCGGACCCCCTTCTAGAGCCAATCGCGGGCTGCAAACAAGCGAGCGGCCGGACAGGCCATGCCCC
>NZ_JBNFNU010000088.1:0-12812 GCF_057364445.1 Xanthobacter sp. BG11Y11_SDJG | reverse complement strand
GCTTTCCGCCGCGCGAGCGCCGCTGGTGCCGCGCGGCGGGGAGATCGCCAGGAGCGCGCTGGTCCGCGGGCCCATGGCGGCGATGCCGCGCAACGAGGCATTGCTGCTGTTCTGCCTGATCAACCACCCGTTCCTCCTGGACGAGGCCTCGGAGGAGGTGGCGGGCCTGCCGCTCGCCAATCCCGACGCCGACCGCCTGCGCCGGCTGCTGCTGGAAGCCCATCTCGAAGGCCTCGACGACGAGGGCCTGTCCGCCCGCCTTGGACAGGCGGACATGGAGGCGCTGGCCAAGCGGGTGAGCGCCCTTGCCAACCCCCGCCACGACTGGCCGGCATACAAAGATACCGCTCCGAGCGATGTCCGGCTCTGGTGGCATCAGCGCACGGCCTTGCATCGCAAGGCTCACGCGCTATCTAGGGAATTGAGGGAAGCGGAGCGCAGCCTGGGGGATGACCCCAGCGAACAGAATTTCGCTTGGCTCCGCGACGTGCGCGAGCGCCTTTCGGCGATTGACGGTACGGAAGCTTTGGTGGAGGGGTTTGGCGCTTCTTCGGGCCGCGCGTCGGCGCGCTCGGTATGAAGCCGTCCTCCGGATAGTCGAAGGAAGTCTGCCGCTCCGACCATGGGGGTTGGATGCGCGTTCAGGCTGGTTTAACGGGATGGCGACGAAAAAGCCGCTCCCGGGTGCGAAGGCAAAAGGTGGCGAGGCCGAGGGGCCGCGCCGCCGTCTTGTCGTTTCTAGCCGGCGAGATCAGCAGGAGAAGTCCATGGCGAAACAATCGGCCGAGGCGACCGAGGCTCCGGAGAAGGAAAGCGAGGCCCCCGACGGGCCGCTGCTCGACCTCTCGGATGCGGCCGTCCGGAAGATGATCAAGAACGCCAAGCGCCGTGGATACGTGACCTACGAGCAGCTCAACGAGGTGATGCCTTCCGAGGAGGTGACCTCCGAGCAGATCGAGGACACCTTGGCGATGCTCAACGACATGGGCATCAACGTGATCGAGGCCGAGGAGGCCGAGACCGAGGAGAGCGCCGAGGAAGGCGAGACGGCCGAGGAGCCGGAAGAGGCGGAGGGCGGCGAGCTTGCCGAGGCTTCGCCGCGCGCGGTCACCCGCTCCGAGACCAAGTCGGAGCCGGCCGAGCGCACCGACGATCCGGTGCGCATGTATCTGCGCGAGATGGGCTCGGTGGAGCTGCTCTCCCGCGAGGGCGAGATCGCCATCGCCAAGCGCATCGAGGCCGGCCGCGAGGCGATGATCGCCGGCCTGTGCGAGAGCCCGCTCACCTTCCAGGCCATCATCATCTGGCGCGACGAACTCACCGAGGCGCGCGTTCTGCTGCGCGACATCATCGACCTCGAGGCGACCTATGCCGGCCCCGAGGGCAAGAATCCACCGGCCGCCATCGGCGACGAGGCGGCGCTTGCCCCCGAGGCGGGCGAGGACGGCCTTCTCGGCGACGGCGCCGGCCCCGAGGGCGACGAGGACGACATGGAGAATTCCATGTCGCTCGCCGCCATGGAGGCGGAGATCAAGCCGAAGGTGGTGGAGACCTTCGACCGCATCGCCTCCAGCTACACCAAGCTGCGCCGGCTGCAGGACCAGAACGTCGAATCGAAGCTGAAGAACGAGACGCTCTCCCCGGCGCAGGAGCGCAAGGCGAAGAAGCTGAAGGAGGACCTCGTCGCCGACGTGAAGTCCCTCTCTCTCAACCAGCAGCGCATCGACGCCCTGGTGGAGCAGCTCTACGAGATCAACAAGCGTCTCGTGGGCCTGGAGGGTCGCCTGTTGCGCCTCGCCGACAGCTACGGCGTCGCCCGCGACGACTTCCTCAAGCAGTATATGGGCTCCGAACTCGACCCCAAGTGGGTGCTGCGCGTCTCCAAGCTCGGCTCCAAGGGCTGGAAGGGCTTCGTCGCGCACGAGAAGGAGATGATCAAGGACCTGCGCGGGGACATCCACGCGCTCGCCACCGAGACGGGGCTCGAAATCTCCGAGTTCCGCAAGATCGTGCAGATGGTGCAGAAGGGCGAGAAGGAAGCCCGCCAGGCGAAAAAGGAAATGGTGGAGGCCAACCTGCGCCTCGTCATCTCCATCGCCAAGAAGTACACCAACCGCGGCCTGCAGTTCCTGGACCTGATCCAGGAGGGCAATATCGGCCTCATGAAGGCGGTGGACAAGTTCGAGTACCGCCGCGGCTACAAGTTCTCCACCTACGCCACGTGGTGGATCCGGCAGGCGATCACCCGCTCGATCGCCGACCAGGCCCGCACCATCCGCATTCCCGTGCACATGATCGAGACCATCAACAAGATCGTGCGCACCTCGCGGCAGATGCTGCACGAGATCGGCCGCGAGCCGACCCCGGAGGAACTGGCCGAGAAGCTCGGCATGCCGCTGGAGAAGGTGCGCAAGGTGCTGAAGATCGCCAAGGAGCCGATCTCGCTCGAAACGCCCATCGGCGACGAGGAGGACAGCCACCTCGGCGACTTCATCGAGGACAAGAACGCGGTGCTGCCCATCGACGCCGCGATCCAGTCCAACTTGCGCGAGACCACCACGCGTGTCCTCGCCTCGCTCACGCCCCGCGAGGAACGCGTGCTGCGCATGCGCTTCGGCATCGGCATGAACACCGACCACACCCTGGAAGAGGTGGGCCAGCAGTTCTCGGTGACGCGCGAGCGCATCCGCCAGATCGAGGCCAAGGCCCTGCGCAAGCTCAAGCATCCGAGCCGGTCGCGCAAGCTCCGGAGCTTCCTCGACAACTGACGCCCGGCGCGCGCCGTCCGATCGGTTTTGGCAAAAAAAGAGGCCCCGGATTTCCGGGGCTTCTTTGTTTTGCACGCAGCTTGCGCGGCCTTCCCGTTCCTTCGGATATCCTCCGGAACGGGTCGGTGGCGCCCGCCTCACACGAAGCGGAAGTCGTCAGCCGAGAGGCTGGCGCCGTTGACGCCGCGCAGCAGCATCTGCGAGCCGTCGTCGAGGGTGATGGTGGCCGCGCGGAAGAAGAAGGCACCGGTCGTCGTGATGGCACCGGCATCGACCATGGCGTCGAAGTCGGCATAGACGTCGGCGTCGATCTCGATCACGTCCGCACCGCGCTGGAAGTCGAACACCGTGTCGCGCCCGTAGCCGGAGCGGAAGACGAACACGTCGTTGCCGCCGCCGCCGCGCAGCTGGTCGTTGCCGGCGCCGCCGTCGATCACGTCCGCCCCGGCATTGCCGCGGAGGTTGTCGTTGCCACCGAGGCCGAGGAGCTGGTCGTCGCCCGTGGTGCCGCGGAGCTGGTCGCGCTGGTTGGTCCCGACGACCTGGTTCAGGCTGCTCTCGCCCGCGATGTCGAGGACGAACGCGCCGACGTCCGTGCCGCCCTGGCCGTCGGAGAGCTGGTAGGCCACCGTCACCCGCGCGGTCTCGCCGGCGTCCAGGCCGGCGAAGGTGTCGCCCGGGGCGAAGGCGAGCTTGCCGCCGACGATGGAGAAGGCGGCGGCCGCGTCCTCGGCGTCGAGGTTCAGGCCGGAAACCGCGGTCACCTCGAAGCCGGCAAGGCTCAGCGCGCCGCCGTCCACGTCGCTGTCGTTGACCAGGAGGTCGAAGAGCTTGCTCTCGGTCTCGGACACGCTGCCCGCATCATCGGTGGCGACCGGGGCGTCGTTCACCGGGGTGATGGTGAAGCTCGCCTTGGCCTCGTCGGTGTCCTCGCCGTCGGAGACGATGTACTCGAACGAGGCCTGGCCGTTGAAGTTGGCCGCCGGGGTGAAGCGCACGCCCGTTTCGGTGATCTGGGCGGTTCCGCCCACCACGTTCTTGAGACCCGCGATCGTGAGCGTGTCGCCCTCGCCATCCGTATCGTTCGCCAGCAGCTCGGCGAAGGGGATGGTGAAGGCGGCGGCGTCCTCGGCCACCGCGGCGAGCGTGTCGTCGGCGGCCACCGGAGCCGCGTTCTCCAGGCTGCCCAGGATGGCCTGCCGGCTGAGCGTCTCGCCGTCGGCGAACACGATCTCCTCCACGCCACCGGTCAGCATCTGATCCTTCAGGGTCAGAAGCGAGCCGTCCTCGAGGCGGATCACGACGTCGTTGCCGGCGACCGTGAAGGCGACCTGGTCGCTCTCGATGTCCTGGAACACCAGGGCGTCCATGTCGTCTTCGAGGCCTTCGCCCTCGGCGATGGTGTCGGAGCCGTCACCCTGTTCGTAGGAATAGGTGTCGGAGCCGTTGCCGCCGATGAGCATGTCGTCGCCGCGGCCGCCTTCGATCTCGTCGTCCTGGTCGCCGCCATAGATCTCGTCGGTGCCGGCCCCGCCCAGCAGGATGTCGTCACCGGTGCCGCCGAACAGCAGGTCGTCGCCGGCGCCGCCACGCAGCAGGTCGGTTCCACCGTGGCCCTTGAGCATGTCGTTGCCGGCATTGCCCGAGAGGATGTCGGCGAGGGCGCCACCCTCAGCCATGTTGGCATCGGCATCGCCGGAGAAGGTGACCTGCTCGGAGACGAGGACGGTGTCCTCGGCGCGGGCGTTGAGGTTCTGGATGCGCTCGTCGCCGGCCATGTCGGTGTCGGCGAGGTCGTAGGCGGTTTCTTCGGTGGCGTGGTTCGCACGCATGTAGCGCTCGAGGGCGAGCTGCTCGCCCATGGCGTCGGTGGGGGCGAGCGGCACCAGGAGCTGGCTCTCGTCGAGCACCGGGCCGAGGCTGCCGTCGGCGAGCAGATAGCGGAAGTTCTCGCCGTTGGCCTTCATGGGATAGCCGTCGCCACCGTCGGCGAGGAAGTTCAGCGTCACCACCGAGATCTCGGCCGGCACGTCGTCCAGAAGCACGCCGTCGTCATAGAGCTGCACGAGGACGTTGCCGTCGGCATCGACCAGCGCCATGTCGAGCACGCGGCTGCCTGCCACCGCATCCGGATCGAAGGAGAAGGAGACGCCGCCGATCTGCGGGAAGCGGCCCTGGTTGCCGTAGGAGGCGACGCCGTGCTCGATGATCGCCTTCAGGCCTTCCGGCGTGGTGTCGAAAGTGATGAGCTTGTTGTCGAAGCGCAGCGAGTTCTCGACATCCAGCTGGGAGACGCCGCCCTCGGGGGGCAGCTTGTCCACCGTGCCGTCCACCGGATCGGGCGCCGAGAGGGTGCCGATCTGGGCGCGGATGCCGCCGCCGTTCTTGATGGAGACCACATAGGCGCCTTCAGCCTCATTGCCGAGGGCGTCCTTGAGGGCGGAGGTGAAGCTGCCCGCGTTGGCGTCGGCGGACAGGTTGCCGAGGTTGGTCTCCTGGTTGCGGACCTGGCCGCGCTCGCCTTCCAGATAGACGTCCGAATAGCCGTAGACGTTGCCGTCCTTGACGTCGATCACGCCCTGCACCGCCTCGGTGATGGTCTTCACGTCGCCGCCCTTGGTGCCTTCGGCGAAGGCGGTGGCGTCGAGGTTGTCGACCGTGGTCTCCCACGCTTCCGCGACGTTCTCCTCGGTGGCGGCGATGGCGCCGTTGATGGCCTGGTTGGCGGTCAGGCTGTCGGTGATGATGTGGCCGTTCTCATCGAAGTCCACCACCAGGCGGCCGAGATAGGTGTACTCGTTGTCGGTGTTGACGATGAGGATGGGATTCCCCTCGGCGTCGGCGCCGAGATAGGGGTAGTCGAGGGCGAAATCGGCCGCGTGGCCGGGGAACGCCACCGCCTCGTCGTCGGCATCGCCCATGCGGGTGTTGGAGCCGGCGGACAGGATGATGTCCACGCCCTTGAGCTTGCCGGCCAGCTCGATCTCGTTGCCGATGATCTGCAGGTGCGACTGGAGGATGATCTTGTCCACGCCCTCGGCGATCATCTCGTCGATGATCGGCTGCAACTGCGCGGCCAGCAGATCCATGTCGTCCACTTCGCCGTTGGCGCCAGTGCCGCCGGGGAAGCCGGCGATCTCGGCACCCGAGGGCGAGGAGATGGTCTCAAGGATCTGGGTGGTGACGCCGACGATGCCGATCTTCTCGCCGCCTTCGGTGATGACCGCGGCGGGGACGATCTTGCCCTTGAGGGTCGAGGCCTCGGGGATGGCGGTGGTGGTGGCCGGCTGGTCCACGCCCGGCTGCACGTTGTAGTCCACCGTGTCCACATAGATGGCGTTCAGCGCCGAGTCGGTGGCGGTCGGGTCGGTGTAATAGGGCGAGGAGGGGCCCACCACCAGATTGGCCGAGACCGACACGAACTGCGCGCCCACCCAGCCGGAACCGGGCGTCAGCGACGCCGCCAGCACGTTCGAGCCGAGGTCGAAGTCGTGGTTGCCGAGGGCCGACGCCTCGACGCCGATGACGTTGTGGATGGCGATGTCGGCGGCGGCGATCGGGATCGTGCCGGTCATGGTCGAGCCGGTCACCTCGTTGATGGCGTCGCGCACCGCGGGATCGGTGCCGGCAGCGAGGAACGGGCCGGGGAGCCAGTTGTCGCCGCCGGCGAGGATCAGGGTGTTGCCGTAGTCGTCGTCATAGGCGTCGACCAGCGCGGCGAGGTTCGGCGCGGTCTCGGACGCGAGCAGGCCCGCTTCGCCGTCCGAGAAGTGCAGGAGTTGGAGCGTGTAGGTGGTCGACACGGGCGGCTCCTCTTCGAGGTTGAGGCCGATGATGAGGGGATCGTGGTCGGAGGTGCGCACCGGGCTGTCGGCATCGAAGATGCTCGGGTCGCGGCCGAAGTCGGTGTTGTAGTCGAGGGCGTCGGCCTCATCGGAATTGATGTGCCAGTGGGTCACGCCCGTGACCTGCGCGGCGAGCGTCTCGTTGGCGAAGATGTAGTCGAGCGAGCCGGTCTGGCCGTCGAACACGTAGGAGTAGGGATCCTCCAGGCGCGTCTCCAGGCTCTCGAAGCCGGCCTCCTCGAGGATGCCGATCGCGTCTTCCTTCGCATAAGCGTTGAAGTCGCCGAGCAGCAGCACGTCGCTATCGCCGGAGCCGGTGGGGTCGCTCTCGGCCCAGGCGGTCAGCGCGGTGGCGGCGAGCTCGCGCTGCTGCTGCCAGGCACCCTGGCCGTCGAGCTGGTCGGCATCGGCATCGGTGCCCGTGCCGCTCTTGGACTTCAGGTGGTTGGCGATGGCGGTGAAGGTCTCGCCGGTCTCCACCTCCTCGAACGTCACCGCCAGCGCGGCGCGGCTGGTGTTCACGCCGTTGAACACGCCGTCCACGGTGCTCTGGTCCAGCAGGCTGTCGAGACCCAGCGCCGAAAGGTCGCCGTCGTCGAGGATCTCAATCGTGGTGTCATAGGCCACCGTCACCTCGGAGGGCTTGTAGATGAAGCCCACCGCGATCGCGTCGCCGCCCACGAACTGGGTGCCCGGATCGACCCAGGCATAGATCTCGGCGCCCAGCTCGGCGTTGAGCTGGTCGACGAGATATTCCAGCGCGTTGCCGTCCGAGCCGGCGAGGAAGTCGTTCTCGATCTCGACCAGCGCCAGCACGTCGGGGTCGATGGAGAGGATGGTTCCCACCAGCTTCTCGGTCTGGCGCGCGAACTCCGCATCGCTGTCGGCACCGCGCGGGTCGAAGCCGGCCGCGGTGTTGTCGCCCGGCTGGTCGGAGCTGGAGTCGGAGATGGTGTCGATGGTGGTGAAGTAGTTCAGCACGTTGAGCGAGGCGACGGTGAGGCGCCCGCCCACGTCCTCCGGCGCGTCCTCGCGGGGCGTGCCCTCCTCGAAGGTGTTGGTGCCGTCCTCCACCGAGCGGATGCGCCAGGTGGATCCGGACGCGGAATTGCCCGCCCACTGATAGTCGAGCACGCCGGTGAGCCCGGTGATGGTGTCGCCCATGCGCGGGGCGGTCTCGGTGCTGTAGGGGTCGAAGCCGTCCAGGTTGGTGATGGCGGCGTTCTGGACGTTCAGCCCGTCGTCATAGGTGATGGTGCGGGTGCCCAGCGCCTCCAGATAGGCCGCATAGGCGGCGGCGTCGGGGGCGTTCTCCTGGGTGAACTGGGCCGGGCGCTCGCCCGCCACCAGCTTGATCTCGTTGAAGCGGTCGAGGTTGAACTGCTCGGTGATGGTGAGCTCCTGCTCGACCGTGACCAGCATGCCCTCATAGGCTTCCAGGTCCGGCTGGTAGTCGCCGTCCTGGCTCAGCGTCACGTCGGCCGCCGGCAGGCTGATGGTGGTGGCCATCTCGTTGATGTCCGCCACCGCCCCGGCCTCGATCACGGCGATGGACGTGGCGTTGAGCTGGGTCATGCCGAAATATTCGGAGACCGTCGCCGTCACCCGCACGCGGTCGCCCACGTTCACGTCACCAGTGCCGCCATAGACGAAGATGCCTTCCGAGGTCAGCGGGTTGCCGTCCTCGTCGAACTTCTCTTCCTGGATGTAGAAGCCGCCGAGGTTGCGGCTGTCGTCGCCGTCGCCGTTCTGGAAGTCGCCGACCACGATGGCTTCCACCGTGACGGTCTGGCCCACCAGAGCGGACGCGTCGCCCTCACCCTGGATGGCGCTGATCTTGGTGACGGCCGGGTCTTCGAGGTCATAGACCGTGACCGTTCCGGAAATCTCGTTCGCGGTCATGAGCAGAGCGCGGCCGGTCGGGCTGTCCTCGGCGGCGACGAACTTGATCACCTCCGGGCCGTAATCCTCGGAGGTGGGGGCGATGTAATCGACGTACTTGGCATCCTCGGGGGTGGAGACGTCCCACACCATCACGCCGCCGATGCGCTCCAGCGCCACGAAGGCGTACATCTTGCCGTTGACCTCGCCGACGGTGACGCCTTCGGGCTCGGCGCCCTTGTTGTCCGAGCGGGTGTCGAAGCTGCCGCCATTCTCGCCGTTGAACACGGTCGAGGCGTTGGGAAGGGCGGCGAGGATCTGCTCGAAGTCGCCGCCGGTCTCATTCACCTTCTCGATGGTGCCGTCGAGGTTCTGCTTGAAGATCGAGACGCCGCGGCCGCCGAAGCCGTAGAGGTCGTCGGCGGAGGTGGTCCACACGGTGTCGAGGTTGTAGCGGGCATAGTCCGTGTCGGTGACGCCGAAGCTGGAGGCGCGGGCCTCGTTGAGGCCTTCCGAACCGTTCTGGACGATGCGAGTGTCGCCCTCATTGGCGGTGATGAAATAGGTGGCGCCATCGATCTCGAAGGAGGCGATGGCATCGGGCTGGAGCAGGCCCTTCACCGGCGCATTGCCCACCGAGATGGCCTTCGAATTGCCGCCGCCGTCGCGGTCGGAGAAGTCGGCCTCGTTGCCGGCAAGCGAGAAATCCACATAGCCCGCCGGCAGGATCGAGACCGGCTTGTCGGCGTCGGTGTCGGTGAGGTCGATCACCGCGACCGCGTTCACCTCCTGGAGGGTGACATAGGCCTTGGTGCCGTCGGGGGAGACCGCCACATATTCCGGCTCGATGTCCTGCGAGGCGGTGGGGGCCTCGAGGTCCGAATTGCCGCCGAAGATCTTGAGGCCGAGGTCGGAGAGCTGGTCCTCGAAGCCGTCGAGCGCGGTGAAGCCCACGGTGTTGCGCACTGTCGCGCCGACCGCGCCGCCGCTCATGTCGATGATGGTGACGGAGCCGGGGGCGTTCACCGTCTCGCCGGTGCCCTCGTCGAGATAGGGCTCGCCCTCGTTGGCCACCAGCAGCAGCTTGCCGTCGGGCGAGAAGGTGAGTTGGTCGGGGAGCACGCCGACGGAGAGCGTCTTGATGAGGGTGCCGTCGCCGTCATAGAGCGCGACCAGGCCGGCTTCGCCGCCGTCCGCATTCTGCACCGCCACGGCGATGATGCCGTCATAGGCGGCCACCGAATTCACTTCGCCGTAGCCGGGCAGGGTCGAGAGGTCGATCTCGGCCACCTTCGCCGGCGCGAAAGGGTTGGAGAGATCGAGCACGTCGATGCGGTCGCTGGCCGCATTGGTCACGTAGGCACGGGCGGTCGTGTCGTCGAAGGTGATGCTCTCCGAACCGCCTTCTCCGTCGCCGCTGTCCCAGGAGCCGCGGCGCGTGACCGTGAGCGTCTCGGTGGCGACCGGGGCGGTCACCGAGCCGGTGAGGGACTCGGCCATGTCGAGGATCTCGATGCCGCCGATCACGGTGGCCGCGGCATCGTCGTTGAGGATGGTGGCTTGGGCGGTGGCGCGCGCGTCGAGGATCGTGGTCTCGACGCCGCCGGAATTCTCAACGTCCGTGAGGGTGAGCGAGAACGCCTCGTCCAGCTCGATCTCGGTGTCGCCGTTGACCTCGATCGTCACCGTGGTGGAGGCGAGCCCGTCGGCAATGATGCCGGCGAAGCCGGTGATCAGCGTGGCGAAGTCGTCGGTGGCGGTGTCGCCGGCGAGGAACGAGCCGGAAAAGCTGACCTCGCCGGTGGTGCCGCCGGTGCGCTCCACGGTGAAGGTGAGCAGCTGGGTGCCGGTGTCGCCTTCCACCAAAGACAGCGACAGCGAATCGACCGCGAAGCCGAGCTTCTGGGTCTCCACCGCCGGCGCGCTGGTCACGGAGATGTTGTCGATGCCCACCCACTCGTCGCTGCCGGAGGCGTTGGTGGTGAGGATGCGCACCTGGAGGTCGCTGCGGCCGTTCACGGCTTCGGGCAGCGTCAGGTCGAAGGGGGTGGACTGGGTGGCGGTGCCGCCGGTCGTCACGTCGGCCGCGTAGCCGCCGGTCACGTTCGTCCAGCTGCCCGAATTGCCCAGGCGGTACTGCACCGCGATCTGCTGCGCGGCGTCGTCGCTCGAGCCATCGATGTCGCGGGCGTCGAACGTCAGGCGCACATCCGAGCGGCCGGTGGCGTCGAGATAGATCACGAGGCTCGGCGCGTCGGCGGTGCCGGAGCCCTGGAGCGCGACCGTGGGATTGCCGAGTGTATCGAACTCGGCGACGCCGCCGCTGGTGAGGGTGGTCGCGGTCTGATCGGCGATCACGTCCACCGCGCCGAGATCCGCGCCGGTTAGGGTCCGCGGGTCCACGTTGGTGCTGCTGCCGCTGTCGATGTCGCCGAGATAGCCGACGATGGCGGCAACGTTCGACCAGTCGTCATTGGCCGTGATGAGGTCGGCGCTGCTCCAGGTCTGGGAGAAGTTGCCGGTGGACAGGACGTGGGGAGTGGTCGCCATGGGGGATCTCGCTGCGGATCGGGGCGGCCACGGGGAAAGCGAGCGCAGAAGGGGAAGCACAGTGCCGCCGCCCAGCGCACTGGTTTCCCACCTAACCTTCGGTAATCGAGGGTGACCCTAAAACCGATCACAACAGAACGATGAATATCCGGTGCCGACGTGGTGACATTTTTTTAAGTATCTCGATTCAATGAAGACTTCTCATTTGTTTTGTTGCTTCTCCGGCAAATTGTATTTCAACTCAAAATTTTATATGCCGGCGCACATTACAAGGCGACCGGGATAAAATATTATGGGTTGCAAGAAGATTGTTGTCACAACGCCGTCGGCGCGCCAGAAGGTTGCAGGCGCGGCGAGGGAGCGGACAGAGAGGGCCGCGGGCGTCAGTCGTGCCGGAAGGCCCGCATCAGCTGGTCCTTCACCGGCTTCACCAGATAAGCGAGGGCAGTGCGCTCGCCGGTCTGGATGAAGGCTTCCACCGGCATTCCCGGCATCAGCTGCTTGCCGTCGAGGCGCTGCGCCTCGCCCGGCCGGAGCGCGATGCGGGTCACGTAGAAGGACAGCCCGCTCTGCGGGTCGCGGGTGAGGTCCGCCGAGATGCGGGTCAGCACGCCCGAAAGGTCCGGCGTGTCGGCGCTGTCGAAGGCGGAGAATCGCAGGATCACGTTCTGCCCCACCCTGAGCCGGTCGATCAGCTGCGGGTCGATGCGCGCCTCGACCACTAGTCCGTCATGCTCGGGGATGATGAGCATCATCTGCTCGCCGGCGCTCACCACGCCGCCCACCGTATGCACCGTCTTCTGGTGCACCACGCCGTCCTGCGGCGCGCGCAGGTCGATGCGCTGGAGCTGGTCCACGGCCGCCACGCGCCGCTCGGCGAAGTCCGCGAGCCGCGTCTCCACGTCGCGCAGCTCGGTCGAGACCTCGCGCCGCTGCTCCTGGTCGATCTGGATGATCTGAAGCTCGGTTTCGGTGATGCGTCCCTTGGCGCGCGCGGTCTCCGCGACAAGCTGGCCGGCCTCGCCGGAGAGTCGCGCCGCCTCCCGCTCCAGGCTGGTCATGCGCGAGATGGACACCAGATTGGAGGCATAGAGCTTGCGCACGCCTTCAAGCTCCAGCTCGATCAGGCGGATCTGCTCGCGCTTGGAGGCGACCTGCGCGGCAAGGCCGGAAATCTCCTCCTGCGTCTGGGCGATGCGCTCGCGCAGCTGGGAGATCTGCCCGTCGCGCGCCGCCTGGCGCGAAGAGAACAGCGTCTCCTCTCCGGCGAGGATGGCGGCGATCGCCTCCTCGGCGGCATGGTTCTTCAGCGCGGCCGGGAAGACGATCGCGGACCGTCCGTCGCGTTCGGCTTCCAGCCGCGCCTTGCGGGCGGCGAGCTGATTGATCTGGTTGTCGACCATGCCGAGATTGGCGCGGGCGGTGGTTTCGTCGAGGCGCACCAGGACGTCGCCGGTCTTCACCCGGTCGCCGTCGCTGACGAGGATCTCGCCCACCACGCCGCCGGTCGGATGCTGGATGCGCCGCACGTTGCTCTCGACCACCACCTGGCCCTGGGCGATCACCGCGCCCGAGAGCGGCGCGGTGGCGGCCCACACGCCGACCGTGCCGAGGAGCACGAGCAGCAGGGCGCCGCCCCAAAGGGTCGTCGCGCGGATGTCGCGGAAGGGATCGAGCGGCTTGCCGGCGGCCATGGCGGCGTCTCCTATCCGGTCGCGCTCGACCACGAGTGCGGGGCTTGGCCGGCACCGCGCCCGCTTCGGCCGGC
>NZ_JBNFNU010000087.1:0-12895 GCF_057364445.1 Xanthobacter sp. BG11Y11_SDJG | reverse complement strand
CGCGATGCTCCTGGCTTCGGTCGCCGGCGCCGCTTTTGCTCCTGCCGGGCGGGCGGGCGGCCCCGCGCGGCCGACGTCATCATCGACAACGGCGACGTCGTGACCGTGCCGAGCCTCGCCGTTCCCTCTCCATGGACCGTCGGCGGCGAATTGACCGTCGGTGATACCGGCAGCGGCACGCTGAACGTCGTGGACGGCGGCACGGTCAACAGCGGCCTCGTCCGCATCGGCAGCCAGGCCGGCGCGAACGGCACGGTCAATGTCACGGGCGACGGCTCGCTGCTGGACGTGTCCGCATCCACCCTCGGCGTGGGGGGGAGCGGCACAGGCACTCTGACCATCGCGGATGGCGGCATGGCCAAAAGCGACAGCGCCGCCATCGGGCTATCCGCAGGTTCGGTCGGAACCGTGACCGTCACCGGGACGGGCTCATCCTGGGAAATCGGCGACGGCAACTTTTTCATCATCGGCTTCAAAGACACCAGCAAGGGCACGCTGACCATCGAGGACGGCGGCAAGGTCACCAGCGGCTATTCCATTCTCGGCAGCGATGCCGGTGCCGACGGCTCGGTGACTGTGACGGGCGCCGGCTCAAGCTGGCAGGTGGATAGCCTTGTCCTCGTCGGCCTCAACGGCACCGGCGCGCTCACCATTGCCGATGGCGCGGAGGTCTCGGCGCTCGGCCTCGGTTTCGGAACCGACACCACAGGGTCCGGCACCCTGAATCTCAACGGCACCGCGGGCGCGCGCGGCGTGCTTGCGACCGGTGCCCTGTTCGCCGACGCCGACGTGGGCACCGCCCAGGTGAACTTCGACGGCGGCATCCTGCGTGCCGCCAACGAAAACGACAATATGTTCAACGGCTTCTCCGCCAGCGAGATCGACATCAAGGCCGGCGGCGCCTTCATCGACACCAACGGCCACAGCGTCGGCATCACCCAGGCGCTGCAAGGCGTCGGCGGCCTCACCAAGCAAAGCGAGGGCACGCTCACGCTGTCCGCCGCCACCACCTATACCGGCGCGACGGTGATCGAGGCCGGCACGCTCGCCCTGACCGGAGCCGGCGCCATCGCCGCCTCCAGCGCGCTGACGGTGGACGGCACGTTCGACATTTCGGCGAAGGCCGCCGGCGTCTCCATCAAATCCCTGTCCGGCGCCGCGACCGGCGCCATCACGCTCGGCGCCAACACCCTGACGGTGACGCAGAATGCCGAGGGCGACTTCGCCGGCGTGATCTCCGGCACCGGGGGGCTGTCCAAGCTCGGCAGCGAAAAGCTCAGCCTCTCCGGCATCAACACCTATTCCGGCGCGACCACCATCTCCAGCGGAACCCTCGCTTTGGTGGGGGACGGCTCCATCGCCTCGTCGAGCAGCGTCTCGGTGTTCGGCACGCTGGACATCTCCGGCACCACCTCCGGCGCCACCATCCACACGCTCGCGGGCTCGATCTTCGGCGCCATCGAGCTGGGCGGGAAGGACCTGACGGTGGTGCAGGACGCGTACGGCAATTTCGGCGGCGTCATCTCTGGCAGCGGCGGGCTCATCAAGCAGGGCGACGACTGGCTCTCGCTCCAGGGCGTGAACACCTATACCGGCGACACCACCATCGAAGCCGGCAAGCTCTCGCTGATGGCCGACGGCTCCATTGCCGCTTCGCGCTCGGTGACGGTGGACGGCACGTTCGACATTACGGCAACCACCTCCGGCACCACGATCCACACCTTGTCCGGCGCCTCCACCGGCTCCGTTGTCCTGTGGGTGAAGACGCTCACCGTGGTGCAGGACGCGGACGGCACGTTCGCCGGCGTCATCTCCGACAGCAGCGACCTCGGCCGCCTGGTGAAGGAGGGATCGGCGACGCTCACCCTCAACGGCGCGAACACCTTCGGCGGCGGCACCACCATCTCCGCCGGCACGCTCCAGATCGGCGATGGCGGCACCACGGGATCGATCGTCGGCGACATCGAGAACAATGCCGCCTTGGTGTTCAACCGGTCGAATGCCGCGAACTTCGGCGGCGTCATCTCCGGCACCGGCACGCTCCGCAAGACAGGCGCGGGCACGCTCACGCTCACGGGCGTGAACACCTTCGGCGGCGCGACCTCCATCGCGGGCGGCACGCTCGCTCTGTCCGGCGCGGGAGCCATCGCCGCATCCAGCGCCGTGACGGTGGACGGCACGCTCGACATCTCCGCCACCGATGCCGGCGCGGCGATCAAGAGCCTCTCCGGCGCCGCCACCGGCGCGGTGGTGCTCGGCACCCGGTCGCTCACCGTGACGCAGAATGCCGAGGGCACCTTCGCGGGCGTCATCTCCGGCGACGGCGGGCTGGTGAAGCAGGGCGCCGGCACGCTCGTCCTCACCGGCGCGAACACGTTTTCCGGCCTCACCACCATCTCGGCGGGCACGCTCCAGATCGGCGACGGCGGCACCACCGGCGCGCTCGCCGGCGCGATCCAGAACGATGCGGCCCTGATCTTCGACCGGTCCGGCACCTATGCCGTGGCAGGCGCGCTTTCGGGCACGGGCACGACCGCCTTCCGCGGCGGCGGCGCCGCGCTGCTGTCCTCTACCGGCAGCTACAGCGGCACGGTCACGGTGGAGGACGCCAGCATCCTGCTCCAGAATGCTGCGCTGGCCTCCGCCGGCTTCGTCGTGGCGGACGGCGGGCTCATCGCCGGCGGCGGCACCATCGGCGCCCTCACGGTCGGCAGCGGGGGCACCGCGGCGCCCGGATTCTCGCCGGGCACGCTCTTCGTGAACGGCCCGGTGGCGTTCCAGGACGGCGCGACCTACCGCGTCGACGTGACGCCGGACGGGCAGCACGACCTCATCTCCGCCACCGGCGCGGTCACGCTCTCCACCGGCGCGCGGGTGGAGGTGCTGGCGGTCCCCGGCGTGTTCACGCCCGGCACCGCCTACGCCATCATCACCACCACCGACCAGGTAAGCGGGCAGTTCGGCGGCCTCGACGGCGGGGTGAGCGCCAACTATGCCTTCCTCGACCCCAACCTCAGCTATGACGCGCGGAACGTCTATCTGACGCTGACCTATAACGGCACGGCCTTCTCCACCTTCGCGCCCACCGCCAACACGTCCGGCACCGCCCGCGCCGCCCAGGCGCTCGGGCCGGGCAACCCGGTCTATGACGGGCTGCTCCAATTGCCCGCCGGACCGGACGTGGCGCTGGCCTTCGCCGCGCTGTCGGGCGAGGCCTATGCCTCGGCAAATGCCGTGATCCAGCAGCAGTCGGTCTATGTGCGGGACGCGGTGCTGGCCCGCCTCGCGCAATCGGTGACCGCTCCGGCGCCGACGCCGCTCGCTTACGCCAAGGCGCGGCCGAGGCGCGCCTCGCGCCGGATCTCGCGCCGACGCTGTGGATGCAGGGCTATGGCGGCTGGGGCAACATCTTCGCCGACGGCAAAGCCGCCGCGGTCTCCAACACCATCGGCGGCTTCCTCATGGGCGCCGACGTGGCGGTCTCGGACCATGCCCGGGCCGGCCTGTTTGGCGGCTATGGACGCTCGACCTTCGATGTGGACGACCGCGCGTCTTCCGGCACGATCGACAATTATGACCTCGGCCTTTATGCCGGCGCTCGCTTCGGCGCCCTCGCCGCGCGCGGCGCGCTGGCCTATTCCTGGCACGACGTGGCGATCGACCGCTCCGTCGCCTTCCCCGGCTTCGCGCAGGCGCTCCAGGGCGGCGCCACCACCGGCAGCCTCCAGGCCTTTGGCGAACTGGCCTGGCGCCTGACGCTGGGCGCCGCGGACGTGGAGCCCTTCGCCGGCTTGGCCTATCTTGGACTGTCCGGCACGCGCGTCGCGGAGAGCGGGGGAACGGCGCCGCTGCGCGCCGACATCGCCGCCATGGATACGCTCTACACCACCCTCGGCGTGCGGGCCGCGACATCGTTCGCGGTGGCGGGACGGGTGCTGGTGCCCAGCCTCACCGTCGGCTGGCAACACGCCTTCGGCGACACGACGCCCACGGCGACCATGCTGTTCGCCGGTGGCACGCTGCCCTTCCAGGTGGCCGGCGCGCCGATCGCCGAGGATACGCTGATGCTGGGCGCCGGCCTCGGCTATGCCCTCTCCCCGGCGGCGAGCCTGTCGGTGGACTATAGCGGGCAGATCGCCTCCGGCGCGGCGCAGAACGCCGTCACCGGCCGCTTCGCGCTGCGCTTCTGAGGAGGCCCCGCCCGGGCCGACCGGCACGGGCGGGGTTTCAGGTTTCGTGCGGTCGGCCCGCTTGCCGTCAGATGACCGCCTGGCGGACGGGAATGCGCATGGCGGTGGCGAAGGTGGCGAAGGCCTGCCAGGCCCGCCGCTTCAGTTCGGGCGCTTCCGCGGCCTCCATCACGTCGATCAGCATCCCGGCATGGCGCGCGACCGGCAGCGAGCGCAGGAAGTCCGCCGCCTCGCCCATGCTCCGAAGAACGATGACCGAACCGTCGCGCGTCACCTGGAGCGGCGAGAGGTCGTGGTTCTGCATCGGTCTATCCTCCAAGCTGGTGGCTGCCCCGTTCATCGCCTGCCTAGCGGCCGATGGCGTCCCCATTTTGAGGGAGACGTGGCCATTTCGTGGGGCGGGTGCCGGGCGGCCCTGTGCCCGTGGCCGGGCGAGGGGCTGGAGGTCGAGCAGATGAGGACGGATGAGGGGCCGCAGGGCCGGGTTCGCTTTGCGCCGCCATCTTCCCTATCATGCGCGCGGCCGGCGCTGCGCCGGCCTATCCGAGCGAGCGGCCACATGGTGGCCAGGGATTCGTGACGACTTCAGATTGGAAATCTTTTGCAGGTTCTCGTGAGAGACAACAATATCGACCAGGCCCTGAAAGTCCTCAAGAAGCGCATGCAGCGCGAAGGCATCTTCCGCGAGATGAAGGCGCGCCGCGCCTTCGAGAAGCCGTCCGAGCGGCGCGTGCGCGAGCACGACGAGGCCGTGCGCCGTCATCGCAAGGCGGCGCGCAAGAAGGCCCAGTGGGAAGGCCTGATCGCGGCGCCGAAGCGGCGCATGAAGCGGCCCGCGACGGCAGGAGCGGCCGGAGCAGCCGGAGCGACCAGCCGCTGACCTTCCGGCCGGGCGCGGCTCGACGCCCGCCGCGCCGCCGCGTCGATGCCGCCTCGGCGGGCTCAGTAGAAGGGACGCGTGAGCTTCGCGTTGGCCAGTGTCTTGCCGTCCGCGCTCATGGCTTCGACGGCCCACGTATACATGCCGCCCACGCAGGGCGAGCGAAACGCGACCGCCCCTGTCGGAACGGTGCCATTGGCCGGCAGCGGCAAGGCCGCGCCGCCGAGATCGCGGCCGCTGGGGCTCAGGAGCACGAAGCGCAGCTGCGTCGTCCCGGCCGGCACGTTCCCCACCTGGAATTCCGGGCTCTTGGGCATCGGCGAGCACAATTGGGTGCCGAGCCAGGTGAAGTCGAGCGTCATGTCCGCGGCGCGGGCGAGCGAATGGGATCCGCTCGCGCAGAGAACACACACCAGCAGGATCAGGGTCTTCATCGCTCGTCCTCCGGCTTCCGGGGAGAAGCTGCGATCACGCTAGCATAACCCCTGCTGTTCTGGGCGGTTTCTGGAGGAAAAATCGGGTTCGCACCAAACTCATCGCCAAGCCGAAAGATGTGTGGTAATAAAATTGCATGAGCGCAAAATTCAAAGTCGACGGCTGGGTCGAGTTCGTCGCTGGCTTTCGTTCGCCCGCGGGGCGATTTCGGATCATGCGGGAGCTTCCGCCCGATCGCGGCGAGCCGAGCTATCGGATCAAGGGCGAGCGCGAGACTTTCGAGCGCGTGGCGCGTGAATCCGAGCTGCGGCGGCACGAGGCCGAGATCGGCGTTGCCGGCTAGCGTGCGGCCTGCGGGAGCAGCCGCGTGACTGATCCCATGCCTTGCGACATCCCGTGCCTTGTTAATCGAAATCATCTGGCGGGAACGCATTGCGCGGGTTTTGCCGGCGCGGCCAAAGCCGAATGACGCGGGCCGGAAAAAATCGGCCTTGCCGCGAACACAATTGTCTTCTATCTTCACAAAGTCTGATTTTGACGGCTGATTTCTGGCGTATAAATCTCTGGCCCACTTCTGTGGCCTCCAGAGTTCCGCCGACGATAACTCCCTTCAATATCTAACCTACGCTTGACCCGACTTGTCGGGCTGAGCACCCATGCGCGATTGAAAGGAAATCGTCATGAACATCGGTACCGTGAAGTGGTTCAACGCCACCAAGGGCTTCGGCTTCATTCAGCCCGATAACGGCGGAGCCGACGTGTTCGTTCATATCTCCGCAGTCGAGCGGGCCGGCATGGCCGGCCTCGCCGAGGGCCAGAAGCTGCAGTTCGACATTGTCCGCGACAACAAGTCCGGCAAGAGCTCGGCGGGCAACCTCCAGGCTGCGTGACCTGATCTCAAGCCGTCGACCACGGATGTACTGGCGGCGGCGTCAGATTGGAACGAAGACGACGAAAGGCTCCGCCTCGCAAGGGTGGAGCTTTTTGTTTTTGATCACGGCAATCGTTGCCGCTGGAAAGTAGATCTGGAAATTCGGCGTTAGCGACAATTGCACATTCGTGGTAGGATAACTTATGACACCGACCACCGTACACCAGTCCAACCTCTCGACCGCCGATCGCCGGCGCCAGCTTGAGGAATCCACCTCTCGGGCCATGGACCGCTACCGCGACGAGTTCGAGGCCCAGCGCGCAAAGACCTCCCGGCTGCGTGCCGAACGCGAGGCGCGCGAGGCGTCCGCCGCCGCTGAATTGCCGCCGGCCGCCGCGCCCAAGCCGAAGCGCCGCCGCGCCTCCTGAAGCCGGCACCGCACGTCCCCGTGCGAACCCGCCCCGCTCAATCGGGATCGTGATCCGGTTCTTTCGCGGCTGACGCCCGAGAGAATCAACCCGGCATCGCCGCCGGTGCGGCAAGGCGGCTCTGCGCGGGTCGGGCCGCACGGGCGGCCGTTTCCTGAGCGGTGCGCGGGTGCCAGGCCTTCGCTTCGATCGGACCGAAGCCTTCTCTCACAGGCCACGGGAACAAAGCGCGGGCTTGGGCGTCTTAACGACGCAACACGCCGCGGCCGCGGGGAGAACCATGCGCTTCACCATGCATTCGAAGCTCGCCTACGACGTGAAGGCGCCCACCGTCTTCATCCTCAACCTGGAGGCGGCCGCCCTGCCGCGCCAGCGCATCGTCGCGGAAAAGCTCACGCTGGAGCCGGCCAACCCCATCGACCGGTTCTCGGACGACGAAGGCGGCAGCCGGTTCTTCCGCGTGCGCGCCGAGCCCGGGCCGTTCAAGGTCGCCTATGAAGCCGAGGTCGAGGTGAACATGCTCGACAAGGCGCCGGAGGACATCCGGGAAGTTCCCGTGAGCGACCTGCCGCTCGACATTCTGCCCTATCTCCTGCCCAGCCGGTTCTGCCAGTCCGATCTGCTGGGGCGGTTCGCGCGGCGCGAATTCGGCGAGCTGGAGCCGGGCCACTCGCGCGTCACCGCCATCTGCAACTGGATCTACGAAAACGTCGACTATGTGCGCGGGTCCAGCGATGCGCAGACCTCGGCCTACGACACCATGGTGCTGCGCGCCGGGGTGTGCCGCGACTTCGCCCATCTCGGCATCGCCTTCTGCCGCGCGCTCAACATCCCGGCCCGCTTCGCCTCGGGCTATGCGTGGAAGCTGGAGCCGCCCGATTTCCATGCCGTCTTCGAGGCCTATCTCGACGGCGACTGGTATCTGTTCGACCCCACCCGGCAGGCGGCACTGCAGGGTCTGGTGCGGATCGGCGTCGGTCGCGACGCCTCGGACGCGGCCTTCGCCACCAGCTATGGCGAGGCCGAGTTCAAGGGCATGTCGGTGGGCATCGAGGCCGCCCATCCGGTCGCCGACGACGCGCCGACCACGCGGGCGGTTGGGGTGGGATAGGCCCCGGCCTGAGGATCAACGGCTATAGGGTGCTGCACAGCCGCATCCAGCGGCGGTGCTCGCGCGGGACGCGCCCCGCCTCGCAGTCGCGGCGCGCGTCGCCGTCGAGCGCCATCATGCACGACTTGCCCTCGCGCAGATGCTGGCACCAGCCGCGGTCGTTCGCATCGTTGAATGACATGAAGCAGGATTTGCCCTCGACATAGGCTTGGCAGAAGCCGCGGTCCGGGCCGTCGAACGTCATGAAGCAGGATTTCTTCTTGGCGCAGATTTCGGGCAGCGGCTGGGCCTGGGCCGACAAGCCCCCGAGCGCGGCGAGGACCACGAGCAATCCGAGAACACGTTTCATGTAACCCCCCAGGTCATGAGCGCATGATCAGGGTGTCCGCGCCGAAGGGAGCGGACACGTCATTGCGGCATCGGCGGTTGGAGACGGGCGACGCGCGTCACGCCTGGTGGCGGATCTTCCCGTTCATCATGGTCAGCTCGACCTTCGCCTTGTGGATGTCGCGCGGGTCGCCTTCGAGGATGTTGCGGTCGAGCACGATCAGGTCGGCGAGCTTGCCCACCTCCAGCGATCCGATCCTGTCGTCCATGCGGATCTGGTAGGCGGCGCCGAGCGTGTTGGCATGGATCGCCTCGGCGACCGTCAGCCGCTCGTCGGCCGGCGCCAGCACGGCGGCGTCGGGCTTGCCGATGAGCTGGCGGGTGACGCCCACCTCGATGGAATCGAGCGGCTTGTAGGTGGAGAAATAGCCCGCGGCCGGCCAGTCGGTGCCGAACGAGACGCGCCCGCCCTGCCGCAGGATGGTCTTCGTCCGGTACATCCGGCTGGCCCGCGGCTCGCCCAGGCGCGCCGCCATGTTGATCATCGTGTCGGGGTCGGCCGACGACCAGTTGGCGGAGAACTGGGCCGTCACGTTCAGCTTGGCGAAGCGCGGATTGTCCACGTCCTCCACATAGACGAGATGGGCGATGGCGTTGCGCCGGTCGCGCCGGGGGTTGGTCGCGATCGCCTTCTCGATCGCGTCGAGCGCCACCCGCGCGGTGCGCTCGCCGCAGGCGTGAACGTGCACGTCGAACCCTGCCGCATCCACCGCGCCGATGAGCTGGTGCCACTGCTGCTCGGTGAAGGGCGAGGCGCCGGTCGAGCTGGGCATGTCGGCATAGGGTTCGATCAGCCAGGCGGTGTAGCCGCCCTGTGAACCGTCGCCGACGATCTTGACGATGTCCACATGCACCAGTTCGCTCGCCACCCGGCTGCGGACGTCCTTGAGCTTCTCGACCGCGTCGTCGATCGGCAGGCTCTTCACCGAATAGGAGGCCGACACCCGGAACGGCAGGACGTCGCGCTTCTCCGCATCCACATAGAGATTGATGACGGCGCCCTGGTCCGACCCGATGGGCGGCACGCCGGCGTCGAAGATCGAGGTGATTCCGGCGGCGGCGGCCTTGGGCAGCCAGCCCTCCAGCAGCTTGCCGAGGTGAGCGGCGGTGATCGGCTCGACCGCGTTGACGAGGGCGAGAACGGCATTCACCTCCAGCACGTAGCCGGTGGGTTCGCCCTTCTCGTCGCGCGCGTAGTAGCTGAAGCGCGGGATCGGATCCGGCGTATCGCGGTTCACGCCGGCGATCTCAAGGGCCTTGGAATTCACCCACAAACTGTGGCCGTCGATGGCGAAGAAGAAGGCCGGCCGGTCGGGCAGGATGCGGTCGAGGTCGGCGCGGGTCGGCCCCTCCGGCGGGAACATGTCGACGCGCCAGCCGAAGCCGCGAATCGGTCCTGTGGGATTGGCCTTCGCATACTGCTCGATGGCGGCGAGCGCGTCCTTCAGGGTCGGCAGCTGGAGATCGATGCCGGAGGTGAGGAACGCGCCGAGCAAAGGATGGGTATGCCCTTCGACGAAGCCCGGCATGAGCAGGCGGCCCTTGAGGTCGATCACCTGCGTCTTCGGCCCGGCGAGCGCCATGGCGCCGGCCTCATCGCCCACATGGACGATGGTCTTGCCGCGCACCGCCACGGCCTTGGCCCAGGGCTGGGCGCCGGAGACGGTGTAGACGGAGCCGTTGCGGAATACGAAGTCAGCCGGTCCGCCGGCGGCCGCGCTCGATCGCGCATCCTGCGCCCGAACCTCGGTCGCGCGGAAGACGGGAGGAACCGCGGCGGCGGCGGTCATGGCCATGCCGGCACCGAGCACCGACCGGCGGCTCAGGCCGGTGGCGCGGCCGAATGCCTCGAAATGGGGTGCCCACTCACACGCAACGCACATGTGCCCTACCCTCCCGGTAGCGATTGCGGTGGGTGGCCGGACGACGCCCGCCGATGACCCGCAAATCATCTAATTACCACTAGGGTAGCCGAATTCGGCGAATGAGGCATGACTTCGTTGCTCAAGCCCAGCGAGCTGCAGCGGCGCAGACCGGGCGGACGCTTAACAATCGCGATGACGTCAGCGGCCCTGGACAGCCTCGCCCGCGATTCGGGCAGCCGCAAACGTCCAAGCGGCCGGATGCGCGCCATCGGCGCGCCGCTTCGCACTAAGATGTCGGGAGCTGGATTAGAAATTTGGTGGAGCCAGGCGGAATCGAACCGCCGACCTCTTGAATGCCATTCAAGCGCTCTCCCAACTGAGCTATGGCCCCACCGGGCCTCGGGCTGCGCGCCGCGCCGTATCGGAAACGAGCGTTTCCTTCAGGCGAGATCGCGCCGGGATGTCCCGAGGCGGGGTTGCCGGGGCGTTGCGGCCCCGAGCGAGAGCGGCCTTTAAGCACAGGCCGCATCCGGTATCAAGCCTCTTCGTCGTCCTCGAGGCCCTCGCCGATCAGATCGGAGACGTCGTCCCCATCATCTTCGTCTTCTTCGAGGAAGGTGTCGTCGTCACCGGCCTCGATGTCTTCGTCCACGTCGTCCCCGGTGGCCGCAGCCGCGCCGGCGGACGCCTCTTCGTCGGCCTCCTCCAGGCTGATGACCTCGGCCTCGGCCTCCTCGCTCTCGGGCTCCTCCGCGACCGCGCGCGGCTCGGCCCGGCCGCGGACGGCGGGCTCGAAATAGGAGCGCGGATAGGATTCCCCCGTGAACGGCGACACGACGGGATCCTTGTTCAGGTCGTAAAACTTGCGCCCCGTAATCGGACAGGTGCGCTTGGTGCCGAGTTCAGGCTTCGCCACGGCAAAGTTCCTCGGTAAGGCTGTAAAAACGAGGGTGCTCCATTGGCGCCTGCCACAAGGTCTGTCAAGGCCAATCGCAGCACATGGCCCCGCGCCCGCAGCCGCCGCAGCCCGGAGAGCGCCGCGTGACGACGCTCTCGCCCCTGTGTTAGACGAGCCGCCAATGCTGCCATGATGCCATCAGGTCCGCCCCTGCGCGGCCGCGGACCCCACGGGAGGCCATCCATGTCCACCGCTTCGCCCGCACCCGCCGCCCATGGCGCGGAGGGCGCCCCGGTTCCCGCGACCGCGCTGGCGTCCGGCCCGCTGAAGGGCCGGGTGCGGGTGCCCGGCGACAAGTCGGTTTCGCACCGCGCGCTCATCTTCGGCCTGTTCGCGGACGGCGTGACCGAGATCACCGGCCTGCTGGAAGGCGAGGACGTGCTGAACACCGCCAAGGCCTGCGCGGCCCTCGGCGCCGAGGTGGAGCGGCTCGGCGATGCCCATTGGCGCGTGACCGGCGTCGGCCGCGCGGCCTGTCGGAACCGGACGTGGTGCTGGACTTCGGCAATTCCGGCACCGGCGTGCGCCTGATGATGGGCGCGGTGGGGGGCCAGCCCGTCACCGCCACCTTCGATGGCGATGCGAGCCTGCGGCGCCGGCCCATGCGGCGGGTGCTCGATCCGCTGCGCCAGATGGGCGTCGCGGTGGTGGCGGAAGCCGAGGGCGGGCGGCTGCCGCTCACGCTCAAGGGCAGCGTCGCGCCCACCGCTTTGACCTACGAGACCCCGGTGCCGTCGGCGCAGGTGAAGTCGGCGGTGCTGCTTGCCGGCATCGGCGCGCCGGGCAACACCGTGGTGATCGAGCGCGAGGCGACCCGCGACCACACCGAGCGCATGCTGGCGCATTTCGGTGCCCATGTGAGCGTCGAGCCGCACGCCCGCACGGCCGGCGCGTGATGCTGGAAGGCGGGGCGAAGCTGACGGGCGCGCCGGTGGCCGTGCCGGCCGACCCCTCCTCCGCAGCCTTCCCGCTGGTGGCGGCGCTGCTGGTGCCCGGCTCCGAGGTAATTCTCACCGATGTGATGATGAACCCGTTCCGGACCGGCCTCATCACGACGCTGAAGGAGATGGGCGCCGACATCGAGACCCTTGCCGAGCGCTCGGAGGGCGGCGAGAGCGTCGCCGATCTCCGGGTGCGGCATTCCCGGCTCAAGGGTGTCGAAGTCCCGGCCCACCGGGCACCGTCCATGATTGACGAATATCCCGTGCTCGCGGTCGCCGCCGCCTTCGCCGAGGGCGAGACCGTGATGCGTGGCCTCGCCGAACTGCGCGTCAAGGAAAGCGACCGCCTCGCCGCCGTGGCGGACGGGCTCGCCGCCTGCGGCATCCCCCACAGGGTCGAGGGCGACGACCTGGTCGTCACCGGCGCCGCGGCCGTGCGCGGCGGCGGGCCGTTGAAGACCCACATGGACCACCGCATCGCCATGGCCTTCCTGGTGCTGGGCCTGGCCGCCAAGGAAGGCGTGAGCGTCGACGACGTGTCGTTCATCGCCACGTCCTTCCCGAGCTTCCTGCCCATGATGCGCGGGCTCGGCGCGGAGATCCTCGCGTGATCGTCGCCATCGACGGGCCCGCCGCCTCCGGCAAGGGCACGCTCGCGAGGCGCATCGCCGCGCATTACGACCTGCCTCATCTCGATACCGGCCTGCTCTACCGCGCGGTGGCCGCGCGCTGCCTGGCCCTCGGCGGGCTCGACGACGTGGGCGCCTCGGAGGCGGCGGCGCGCACCCTCGACCTTGCGGCCATCGATGGTGAGGCGCTGCGCTCGGCC
>NZ_JBNFNU010000086.1:0-13126 GCF_057364445.1 Xanthobacter sp. BG11Y11_SDJG | reverse complement strand
CCGCCCTGCCTTCGCCCTCACGGGCGCGCCAGGAACAGGCGCTCGCGGCCATCGCCGCCCGATCTCGCCGCGCCGACGCGCATGCTGCGCCTCATGCAGGGCGATGTGGGCTCGGGCAAGACGGTGGTGGCGCTGCTCGCCGCCGCCATCGCGCTGGAGGCCGGGCGGCAGGCGGCCCTCATGGCGCCCACGGAGATCCTGGCACGCCAGCATCTGGAGACCATCGCCCCGCTGGCGCAGGCCGCCGGCATCGAGGTCGCGCTGCTCACCGGCCGGGAGAAGGGGCGCGCCCGCGCCGACATCCTCGCCGGCCTCGCTGAGGGCCGGACCGGCCTCGTGGTGGGCACCCATGCGCTGATCCAGGACGACGTCGTCTTCCGCGACCTCGCGCTCGCCGTGGTGGACGAGCAGCACCGGTTCGGCGTCGAGCAGCGCCTCGCGCTGGCCCGCAAGGGCGCGGCCGTGGACATGCTGGTGATGACCGCCACCCCCATCCCGCGCACCTTGGTGCTGACTTTGTTCGGCGACATGGAGGCGAGCGAATTGCGCGAGAAGCCGCCCGGCCGGCAGGAGATCGACACCCGCGCCGTGCCCCTCGACCGGCTCGACGAGGTGGTGGAGGCGGTCGGCCGCGCCATGGCGGCGGGCGCGCGCGCCTACTGGATCTGTCCCCTGGTGGAGGAGACCGACACCTCGGACCTCGCCGCCGCCACCGAGCGCTTCAAAACGCTCAAGGCGCGCTTCGGCCCCAAGGTCGACCTGGTGCACGGCCGCATGTCCGGCACCGCGAAGGATGCGGCCATGGCGCGCTTCGCCGCCGGAGAGACCCAGCTTCTCGTGGCGACCACGGTGGTGGAGGTGGGCGTGAACGTGCCCGAGGCCACGATCATGGTGATCGAGCACGCCGAACGCTTCGGCCTTGCCCAATTGCACCAGCTGCGCGGGCGCGTCGGGCGCGGCGACAAGCCGTCCACCTGCCTCCTGCTCTACCGCGCGCCCCTGGGCGAGACCGCCAAGGCGCGCCTCGCCATCCTGCGCGAGAGCCAGGACGGCTTCCGCATCGCCGAGGAAGACCTCAGGCTGCGCGGCGAAGGCGACGTGCTCGGCACCCGCCAGAGCGGCATGCCGGGCTTCCGCGTGGCGCGGCTCGATGTCCATGCCGCGGACATGGAGACCGCCCGTCGTCTCGCCGCCACCCTCGTGCGGCAGGATCCCGATTTGACCGCGCCGGTTGCGGACAGGCTGCGCACCCTGCTCTATCTGCATGAGCGCGACGCGGCCATGCGCCTTCTGGGCGCGGGATGAGGCGAGAACGAACGTGACCACGCGTAATGAGAACATGCACGCAGCGCCGCAGCAGGACCGCGCGATACCGTCGACGGCCGTGCCGCCGCCCGCCGCCGCGCCGAGCGCCGTCCGCCGCTGGTTCGCGCGCGAGGCGCTCTATCGCCGGGCGCTGTTCGCGGCCGGGTGCCTGTTCCTGGTGGTGGGCGCCATCGGCATGGTGGTGCCCATGCTGCCGGGCACGGTGTTCCTGATCCTCGCCGCCTGGTGCTTCGCCCGCTCCTCGCCGCGCTTCGAGGCCTGGCTTCTCGCCCACCCCTATCTCGGCCCGAGCGTCGCCCGCTGGAAGGCCACCGGCGCCATCCCGCCGATCGCCAAGGCGTTCGCCATGATGAGCTTCGTCGGCACGCTGACCGGCGCCTGGTATTTCGATGCGCCGCGCCTGTTGCTGATCGTGCTCGCCACCCTGTTCGCCGCGCTCGCGGTGTTCATGCTCACGCGGCCGAACCACTGATCCGCCGCGGCAGGGTCATGGCCGCGACCCCGACGATGACGCAGGCGAGACCGATCCAGGCGGTGGTCGACAGGCTCTCGCCCAGGAAGACGACGCCGACGGCGACGCCGATGGGCACGCGCAGATAGGCCTGCGCCGTGGCGCCCACCGAGCCCAGAGTGCGCAGCAGCCGGAAATAGATCACGAAGGCGATCGCCGTGGAGAAAACCGAGAGCGCCAGGAGCGCCAGCACCGACTCCCGCGACGGCGTCAGCGTCCAGGGATGGTCGATAAGCAGGCTGGCCGGCACCAGGACCAGCGCGCCGCAGACCATGGAGCCGGCGGCGGGGACCATGGAATCGAGGCCCCGGAACCCCTTGCCGAAAATGGCGGAGATGCCGTAGCAGGCGGCGGCCGCCACCAGCGCCAGTTCGCTCCAGAACTGGATGCCGATGCCCTTGAGCGCGCCCATGCCGATCACGAGGGTCGTGCCCGCGAGCCCCGCCGCCACGCCGAACAGCTTGCGCCCCGTCACCACCTCGTGGCGCGTGACGAAGGCGGTCAACAGGAAGGCGAAGATCGGCGAGGTGGAGTTCAGGATCGCGGCGAGGCCGGCGTCGGTGGTCTGCTCGGCGAAGGCGATCAGCGCGTAGGGGATGACGCTGTTGATGCAGGCCTGGAGCATGAAGCGGCCCCACATGGCGCCGCCGCGCGGCAGGGCGATGCCGCGCCAGTTGAGGAGCGCCAGCAGGATGAGGCCGGCAATCAGCGTGCGCACCGCGATCAGCGTCACCGGCGGGATGGTCTCAACCCCCACCTTGATGAAGGTGAAGGAGGCGCCCCACAATGTGGCGAGCAGGAGCAGCAGCAACAGCTCGCGCGTCAGGTTCGGCTTGTCCGCAGTGGCAGTCATGGCGCCCGATTCGGTTTCGATATCGAGCCCCGTTGATACGCGCCCGCCGCCGCCGCGCCTACACGCCCTCGCCACCCCGCGCCGCATGGTCCTGCGTCGCCACGAGGACGGGCGGCCCATGGAAGAGGCAGACCCGGTTGCGGCCGGACCGCTTGGCCTCGTAGAGCGCCGTGTCCGCGCGCTCCAGCGCCATCGTCAGCGGGTCGCCAAGCCGACCGCCGCGACGCCGACGCTGACCGTGAGGGCGGGCACGCCCGCCTCCCGGCTTGAAAGCACCGCCTGCCGGATCGCCTCGGCCTGATGGCGCGCCATTTCCCGGGGCGCCCGGTCGAGCAGGACGGCGAATTCCTCGCCGCCGACGCGCCCCACCACCGCCGACTGGGGCGTCACGTCGCGCAGGGTGGCGGCCAGCGCCTGGATCGCCCGATCACCGGCCGCATGGCCGAGCGTGTCGTTGATCCGCTTGAAATGGTCGATGTCCACCAGAAGCAATGCCGCCGGCGTGGCCTTGCGGCGCGCCTGCTCCAGCAGCCGGGCTGCGCGCGCCTCGAAGCCCCGCCGGTTGAGGATGCCGGTCAGCGCATCGGTCTCGGCGGCGATCTGGCTGTCGCGCAGCACCGCGAGGGTGGCGTTGATGAGGAGCGTGAGGCCGGTCGCCACCAGCAGGATCGCCGTGCTCACCTGAGACAGCAGCGCATAGGTGGAGCGGATGTAGTCGGCGGGGGTCGGCCCCGTTCCGAGCATCGCCGCCACCACCGCCTTGATGGGGAAATGCACGGTGATGAGCGCGAACAGCGCGGCCAGCACCAGGTCGATGCCCTGGCGCGGACTGCCCTTGAGCACCATCCAGGTGCTCGCGGCCGAGGCCAGCATGAAGGGCAGCTGGTAGGTCAGCGTATAATGGAGGGTGTTGCGGTCCATCTGATTCAGCGCGTAGCCGGCGGCAAACGTCACGAGCGTGATCGCGGCGATCACGCGCCAGGGGATGCGCTGGCGATAGAACACCGCGAGCCCCGGCACCATGAGCAGAAGGCCGCCCGCAAATCCGAAGAACACCATGCTCCCGTAAGGACGGACGAGGTTGGTGTAGGACAGCCCCAGCATGCCGATCGGGGTCAGCATGCCGACGAAGTAGCTGGCCGCGAACCACGTCGCCGCGCGCTGCGAGGGATGGAGCACGGCGATCGCGACGTAGCTCATCGCGAACAGTGCCGCGAGGGCGATGTTCATGACGATGGGCAGCGTGGCGGCAGCCATGGCGAGGCATCGGCTCCTTGGATCGAGACGCGGCTACGCAACGAACGCCGTGCGGCTGAACGCGCTACTCCACCGTGACCGACTTCGCGAGGTTGCGCGGCTGGTCCACGTCCGTGCCCATGATGACGGCGGTGTGGTAGGCGATGAGCTGCACCGGAATGGAATAGACCATGGGGCACACGGTCGCCGGCATCTCCGGCAGGATCAGCTTCTGCACCGCGTCCACATGGGCCTCGGCCGCGCCCTTCGGGTCGGTGACGAGGATGATCTTGCCGCCGCGCGCCGCCACCTCCTCCATGTTGGAGACGGTCTTGTCGAAGATGCGGTCGTGGGGGGCGATAACCACCACCGGCATGGTCTCGTCGATCAGCGCGATGGGCCCGTGCTTGAGCTCGCCGCCGGCATAGCCCTCGGCGTGGATGTAGGAGATTTCCTTCAGCTTCAGCGCCCCTTCGAGCGCCAGCGGGAAATTGGTGCCGCGGCCGAGATAGAGCACGTCCCGCGCCTTGGCGAGGGTGCGCGAGAGCACCTCGATTTCGGGCGAGAGCTTGAGCGCCTCGGTCATCAGCCGCGGCACCTCCATGAAGGCGCGCACCAGCCGGTGCTCGTCATCCTGCGACAGCAGGCGCTTGGCGCGGCCGATGGCGACCGACAGGCAGGCGAGCGTCGCCAACTGGCAGGTGAACGCCTTGGTGGACGCGACGCCGATCTCCGGCCCGGCGAGGATCGGCAGCACCGCGTCCGCCTCGCGGGCGATGGTGGAGGTGGGCACGTTCACCACCGCGAGCACCTTCTGCCCGCACTCCTTGGCGTAGCGCAGCGAGGCCAGCGTGTCCGCCGTCTCGCCTGACTGGGAGATGACGATGGTCAGCCCGCCCGGCGTCAGCGGCGTCTCGCGGTAGCGGAATTCGGAGGCGATGTCGGTGGAGACCGGCACCCGCGCGAAGCGTTCCAGCCAGTATTCCGCGACCGCGCCGGCATAGAGCGCCGTGCCGCAGGCGGTGATGGAGATGTGCTGGATCTCGGCGAGGTCGAACGGCAAATCGGGCAGCGACACGGTCTCGGCGGCAAGGTCGAGATAATGCGAGAAGGTGTGGGCGATCACCTCCGGCTGCTCGTAGATCTCCTTCGCCATGAAATGCCGGTGGTTGCCCTTGTCCACCAGCAGCGCGCCGGCCGGCACCTTCTGCACCGGCCGCTCGACGATGCGGCCGCTCTCGTCGCGCACCTCGACGCTCTCGCGCGTGAGCACCGCCCAGTCGCCTTCCTCCAGATAGGAGATGCGGTCGGTGAACGGGCCGAGGGCGATGGCGTCCGAGCCGAGGAACATCTCGCCATTGCCGTAGCCGATGGCGAGCGGCGAGCCGCGCCGGGCGGCGATCATCAGGTCGGCCTCGCCGTCGAACAGGAAGGCGAGCGCGAACGCGCCCTTCAGACGCGGCAGAACCTCGGCCACCGCCGCCACCGGGCTCTTGCCGGCCAAGAGCTGCCGGTCCACCAGCTGGGCCACCACCTCGGTGTCGGTGTCGCTGCGGAACACGACGCCCTCGGCTTCGAGCCCGGTCTTCAGCTCGCGGAAATTCTCGATGATGCCGTTATGCACCACCGCCACGCGCTTGGTGGCATGGGGATGGGCGTTGCGCTCGGAGGGCTTGCCGTGGGTCGCCCAGCGGGTGTGGCCGATGCCGGAATGCCCGCCCATGGGGTGCCTGTCGAGCTTGTGCTCCAGATTCTTGAGCTTGCCTTCGGCCCGGCACACCTCCAGGTGGCCGTGCTCCAGGGTGGCGACGCCGGCCGAGTCGTAGCCCCGGTATTCCAGGCGGCGCAACGATTCCACCACCTTCTCCGCGACCGCGCTCTTGCCCAGAATGCCGACGATGCCGCACATGCCGTTTCCGCTCCCCCGATGATCGAAGCGCCCGCCGCCCCGCGGGCCTCACCCCTCATGATGCAACGCAAACCTGAACCGTTGCTTCTCTAGCGCGAAGCGGTGCCGAGAGGGCATCACTTCGCCTTTCCGTTCCTGTCAGGAGCCGGCCTTCTCCTTGCTGCGGCGCGCGCGGAAGGCCTCGGCCCAGCCCGCCTTCACCACCTGACGCGCACGGGCGACCGCGAGCGCGTCGTCCGGCACGTCCTCGGTGATGACGGCGCCGGTGCCCACATAGGCGCCCTTGCCGATCCGCACCGGCGCAACCAGCGCGGAGTTCACGCCCACGAAGGCGCCCTCGCCGATCTCGGTGCGGTATTTCGAGAAGCCGTCATAGTTGCAGGTGATGGTGCCCGCGCCGAGATTGGCGCCAGCGCCCACATGGGCGTCACCCACATAAGAGAGATGGTTCACCTTGGCGCCCCTTTCAATGTGGGACGCCTTGGTCTCCACGAAGTTGCCGATGCGCACGCCGCTGTCGAGCCGGGTGCCGGGGCGCAGGCGCGCATAGGGTCCGATGGTGACGCCCGCCTCCAGAACCGCCCCTTCCAGGTGGCAGAAGGAGTGGATCACCACGTCGTCGCCCACGCGCACGCCCGGGCCGAACACCACGTGGGGTTCCACCAGCACGTCGCGGCCGAGCTGGGTGTCGGCACTGAAGAACACGGTCTCCGGCGCGATCAGCGTCGCCCCGCCCATCATGGCGGCGCGGCGCAGGCGCGCCTGAAGGATCGCCTCCGCCTCGGCGAGCTGGACCCGGCTGTTGACGCCCGCCACCTCCTCCGCATCGGCCTCGATGGCGACCGCCGCCGGCGGCCGCGCGGGACAGCTCCACGGCGTCGGTGAGATAGTATTCGCCCTTGGCGTTGGCATTGCCGATCCGCTCCAGCAGCGCCAGCGCCTCGCGACCCGACAGCGCCATCAGCCCGGCATTGCAGAAGGCGATGGCGCGCTCGTCCGCGCTCGCGTCCTTCTCCTCGCGGATGGCGAGGAGCGCGTCGCCCTCGGTGACGAGGCGGCCATAGCCGGTGGGATCGTCCGGGCGGAAGCCCAGCACGGCCACCCCCGCCCCCTCGGCAAGCGGCGCGCGGAGGCGGGCGAGCGTCTCGGCGCGCACCAAAGGCGTGTCGGCATAGAGCACGAGCACGTCGTCCGCGCCGTGTTCCAGCGCCGCGCGGGCGGCGAGCACGGCATGGGCGGTGCCGAGGCGCTCGCGCTGCACGAACACCTGCGCTGCGGCGCACGCGGTGCGCTCGGCGGCGACGTCGTCCCGGTCCGGGCCGATCACCACGCGGTGCGCGTGGCGCCCGCCGCCTGCGTTGCGGCAAGGACGTGGTGCAGCATGGTCCGCCCGGCCACCTTGTGCAGCACCTTGGGCGTCTTGGAGGCCATGCGCGTGCCCTCACCGGCGGCGAGCACGACGACGAGCAGGCTGCGATCACCCATGAGCATTCCCCCTGGACTTCGGTCCCGCACCCCGCTTGGCCCGCCGCGCCCGGCAAGGGGCGCCGAATCACGGCGCGAATGGATGTGCCGGCGACAATCCCTTAGTGCGGGCGGCGCGTTTGGGAAAGCATCCCATCGCCCGCCGGCGCAGCCGATGCTGGACCGGGCCGGCCGGGCGTCGTAAGAGGCGGACGCGCCCCGCGCGGCGCGCGGGACCAGCGGACGGACCAGCGAACCGACCATGAGCGACATCGGCACCACGGACCAGGGACGGATCGAGGCCGCCGGCAGCACCTTGTTCCGGCCCGGCGCGCATAGCCTCAACTGGCTGAACCCGCTCGGCATGGGCACGGTCGGCTGGGCGCTCTATGTGCGCTATCTGGTGCTGGAGCCGGCGCTGGTGCGGCTCGCCTGCGAGGCCGGGCTGGAGACCGCCCAGTGCTTCACCCGGACGGCGGTTCTGGCGCTCTACAATTGGGACGTGTTCGGCGCCATCGCCCTGGCGGCGGCGGCGGTGCAGCTTGTCCGCCCCAGCCTGCCGGCCTTCGCCGTGGGGCTCGCCTTCTCGGGGCTGGCGCTGGTGTTCCATAACGAACTGGCCGGCGCCCTCGCCGCCATGATGCTCATGCTGTCCTTTGCACGGCCAGGACCCGCCACACCGTGAGCGAGACGGCGAGGCACAGCCCGCCGAACCAGAGGGCCTGCCAGTTGGCGAGCGTCTCGTTGAGCGGAATGTAGATCGCCGCCGCCAGGAAGGCGAAGCGGGCGATCTCCTCGGTGGCCGACAGGCCGGTGCGCGCCGGCCGCAGCAGCAGCGCCAGGATCAGGATGCCGAGCGCCGGTCCCGTGAGCACGAAATCCGGAAAGTCCTTGTAGCGCGGGTTGAACACCAACTCGAGCGCCGCCACGCCCACCGCCGTCACGGTCGCGGCGAGGACCAGCGGGCCGCCAGCCTTCGCGGCCGGCGCGCGGCCGCGCTGCCGCGCGCGGGATCGAGCAGATGCGAGACCGGCACCAGGCCCTGCCCGCGGCCGACCAGCCATGGCAGCGCCACCGCGCAGGCGAGCGCGGGGTGAGCGTGAAAAAAAAAAGCCCCCGTTGCGCAGCCCAGCCGAAACAGGCCCGCAGGCTTTCCAGCGGCGCGTTGGGCTGGGCCCTGGGCCGAGCGTCGCGCCGGAGACCAGCGCAAGCGCTCCCACCGCGATCCACTCGCGCGCCCCCATCGGCGCCGCCCGCTCCCCGCGGCGTGCGCCCTGGACGGCAGCGCCGTGCGCCGCCGCGGCCGCCAGCACGCCGATGAGGATGTTGAGCGGCCAGGCGGGAAAGTTGGACACCGGCTGGCCCCAGGCGAACTTGGGGGCGCGGGCATAGGCGTCCAGCAGGCCCCAGTGGCCGCCGACCGTCCCCTCGCTGCGCCGCTTCCAGGGCTGATCGAACGCCTCGATGACGTTGATCCGGTATTTCTGCCGCTTGGCCAGCGCCATCAGATCATGCAGCACCAGCGCCTGGCTGGCGGGCGACGGCAGCGCCTCCTCGCGCATGCGTCCGGCGCTGGGCCAGCCGGTCTCGCCGATCAGGATGTCCTTGCCGGGAAAGGCGTCCGCCATCTCGTGGCGGATTCGGTCCACGTGCGGGCCGGCCTCGGCCGCGGACACCGGCAGGTCCTCCCAATAAGGCAGGATGTGGATGGTCACGAAGTCCACGTCTGCCGACAGGCCCTTGTTGCGCTCCCAGAATTCCCACACGTCCGCATAGGTGACGGGAATGGGCGCCACCTTCGATCGCACGTATTTCAGCGTGTCCGACAGTTCCATGGGCGACATCTCGCCGCGCAGCAGCACCTCGTTGCCCACCACGAGGCCCTTGATGACGTCGCGGTTCTCGTTGGCGATGCGGATGCTCTCGTCCAGCTCCTGCCGGTTGCGCTCGGGATCGGCGCTGAGCCAGACCCCCATCAGCAGATCGAGCTTGTGCTTGCGGGCCAGAGCGGGCGCCTTGTCGAGGCCGGCTCGATGGAATAGGTGCGCACGCAGGCCGTGAGCGTGGCGAGGCGGGCGAAATCCTCGTCGATCTGCGCCTCGGGGATCGCCAGCGGCCGGTCGAAGGGCGACTGCCATCCCGGAACGGCGCATAGGAGACGCAGGGCAGCTTCTCCCCCGCCGCCAGCGGCGACGGCGGCATCTCCACCTTCTGTCCGACAACGGCCCAGAGCGCGGCGATCAGCGCGCTGACGACCAAGGCGGAGGCGATCGGCATTCGCAGCGGCAAGGAAATCTCCCGAGGCGGGACCAGAGGTGCCACATAGAGGTTTCGCCTGCCGGTGTGAAGCGGCGGCGGGGCCGATGATCCGATCCTTACGGAAGGTTCGGTCGTCATGCTGACAAATTCGCGCCCATCTCCTAGGGTGTTGCCGCGGACCGCCGCTTCCTTCCGATGAAAATGGCCGACATGCACAGATTTCGCCTTACGCTCCTTGCGGGCGCACTCGTTCTCGCCTGCCTCTCCCCGGTCGCCGCCCAGACCCAGGGCAACGACCAGAAGCCCGCCCAAGAGATGACGCCGGAGCAGAAGGCGGCCCAGGAGGCGCAGCGCCGCTCGGTGGAAGAGTTCAATGAGGCGGCCAAGCTGCCCGGCACCGCCGGCCTGCCCGAATGCGTCTGGACCGGGCGGCGCATCGCCGCGCTGCTGTGGCGCGACGACGTGGACACCGCCAGGCGCCACATCGAGATCTACGAGCGCTTCGGCTGCCCCACGGAGCACCTGAAGCTCGCCTTCCGCTGTCTGGTGCGGCAGGGCAATCTCGACCAGAAGGCCCAGGCCAATCTCAACAGCCGGGTCCACCAGTGCTGGGTTAACCCTGATTTCATTGCCGCACCTGCGCAGCAATGACATCATGCGGCGGACGCACGCTTGTCGAACGGCCGCCACACTCCCCATTTATCTCCTTATTCGAGAGTGTTAGTGTCTCGGTGCGGTGCAATGAAAAAGCGCACGGCCGACTGCGGGGGCAGGTCGAAATGGTGCCCCAGTGCGTCCTCCGGAACCCGGCGCCTTAAGCCAGCGTTCAGGTTCTAACTTCCCTCCTTGGGTGGGCATCGCCATGCGTCCCGGACTTGCTGCTGCGGCAGCGATCATTGCGGTTGTGACCTCGTTCCAAGCCGCGATGTGGCTTTCCTTGCGTCCAGAGGCGGACGCTCCGAACCTCACGGAGCGCTTCCGGAGCCTCTCCTTCGCACCCTTCAGCCGGCATATGAGTCCGGAGGGCGAGGCACCGACCAATCCCGACCAGGTCCGGTCCGACGTCAAGGCGGTCGCGCCTTATACCCGCGCCATCCGCACCTATTCCTCGACCCACGGCAAGGAGCTGATCGCCGGCATCGCCGGCGAGCAGGGCATCCGCGTGACCGCGGGCGCCTGGCTCAACCGCGAGACCGACAAGCAGGGCGCGCTCGATCCGAAGGCCAAGGCGGGCAACGACAAGGAAATCGCCAACGTCATCGAGGTGGCGCGCCGCAACCGCAACGTGGACGCGGTGGTGGTCGGCAACGAGACCATGTTGCGCGGCGACATGAAGGAAGGCGAGCTCGCCGAGCTGATCCGCAAGGTCAAGCGCCAGGTCAACGTGCCCGTGACCACGGGCGAGATCTGGAACACGTGGCTCGAGACGCCCGAGCTCGCCTCGTCGGTGGACTTCATCTACGCCCATATCCTGCCCTACTGGGAAGACGTGCCGGCGGACCGGGTGGTGGACTACACCATCGCCGCCTACGACCGCCTGCGCGCCGCCTATCCCGGCAAGCGCATCGTCGTCGGCGAGTTCGGCTGGCCCTCCCACGGCTACAATCGCGGCGCCTCGGTGCCCGATCCCATGTGGCAGGCCAAGATCATCCGCGATTTCGTGGCCCGGGCCGACGCGCTCGGCATCGAGTACAACATCATCGAGGCGTTCGACCTGCCGAAGAAGCAGAACGAAGGCTCGGTGGGCCAGTACTGGGGCGTGTTCGACGCCGACCGGAACCTCAAGTTCCCCCTCACCGGCCCGATCTTCGAGGCGACCTACAACCAGACCGCGATCCTGGCGCTGCTGCTCGGCGTGCTCTTCACCCTGCCGCTGCTGCGCATGCGCGACATCACCGTCTCGCAGGGCCTCGTTCTGGCGGGCGCCGGCAACGGCGTCGCCGCCTGGCTGGCGCTGGTGGTCGACTATTGGATGAACCACTACGTGATGGGCGGCGACTACATCACCCTGGCGCTGAGCGTGGTGATGCTGGTGCCGCTGGTGTTCGTGCTGCTCTACCGCATCGAGGAGCTGGCGGCGGTGGTGTTCGGCCGTGGCCCGGCGCGCCTCGTCGAGGTGCAGAAGCCGGCGACGCCCGCGCGCTTCCCCAAGGTCTCCATCCACGTGCCCGCCTATCGCGAGCCGCCGGAGATGCTGAAGCAGACCATCGACGCCCTCGCCCGGCTCGAATATCCCAACTTCGAGGCGATCATCATCGTCAACAACACGCCGGACCCGGCGATGGTGGAGCCGGTGCGCGCCCATTGCGAGCTGCTCGGCGAGCGCTTCAAGTTCATCAATGCCGAGAAGGTGTCGGGCTTCAAGGCCGGCGCCCTGCGCATCGCGCTCGACGCCACCGCCCCGGATGCCGAGATCATCGGCGTGATCGATGCCGACTATGCGGTGACGCCCGACTGGCTGAAGGACCTGGTGCCGGTGTTCGACGACCCCACGGTGGGCCTCGTCCAGGCGCCGCAGGACCATCGCGACGGCTTCCGCAGCCCGCTGCACGAGGCGATGAACGCCGAGTATGCCGGCTTCTTCGACATCGGCATGGTCCAGCGCAACGAGGATGACGCCATCGTCGTGCACGGCACCATGTGCCTGATCCGCCGCGCGGCCATGGTGGAGGCCGGCAACTGGTCGTCCGACACCATCTGCGAGGACACCGACCTCGGCCTCTCCATCGCCGAGAACGGCTGGAAGACCCACTATACCCGCAAGCGCTACGGCTATGGCCTGCTGCCGGACACCTTCGAGGCGTTCAAGAAGCAGCGCCACCGCTGGGCCTATGGCGGCTTCCAGATCATCAAGAAGCACTGGCGCCGCTTCCTGCCGAACAATTCGCGCCTGACCACTGCCCAGAAGCGGCACTTCGTGCTCGGCTGGATCTCCTGGCTCGGCTCGGAATCGGTGGGCGCGTTCATGGCACTCGCCTCGCTCTGCTTCGTGCCGTTCGTGCTGCTGTTCGGCGTCTCGGTGCCGGCCTATGTGCTGACCCTGCCCATCGTCGCCACCTTCCTGGTCTATGCGCTGCACTTCGTGAGCCTCTACAAGATGCGCGTCGCCACCACGCCCATGCGCATGGTGGGCGCCGCGATCGCCGCGAGCGCGGTGCAGTTCACGGTGGCCAAGGCGGTGCTGGACGGCTTCCGCTACAAGGACCTTGCCTTCGCCCGCACGGCCAAGGGCAACAACTGGCTCGCCGGCGCGGCACGCTCCTTCCCGGCGCTGCCGGAGGCGGCCATCGGCGGCCTGCTGCTGCTCGCCGGCATCGCCTTGCTGGTGCTCAACAACATGCCCGGCGTGGCGCTGACCAAGAACGACTGGCGCCACATCCGCGAGATCAACTTCTACGGCATCGCTCTGATGGTGCAGAGCCTGCCCTTCGTGGCGGCGGCCCTGATCGGCGCCTTCGAGCCCTCGAAGCTGAACGACTTCGCCACCTGTCGCGCGCTCGGCACCAAGGTGGCGGCGCTGCCGCGCCGGCTCGGCCTTTCCGGCCGGCCGGACCGTGCCGCCCGGCCG
>NZ_JBNFNU010000085.1:0-13174 GCF_057364445.1 Xanthobacter sp. BG11Y11_SDJG | reverse complement strand
GCAGGCGCTGCCGGCCTCGCCCGGCCCGGCTCCACGGCCCTCGACCGCGACGCCTACATCCAGGCCGTGCTGGCGCCGGGCGGCCCGGCCGCGACGGAGAAGTGACATGCGCGCGCGCCTTCTCCCCCACCCGCTCCTGACCCTGCTGCTCATCCTCGTCTTCATCCTGCTGATGAACGAGGTGACGCCGGGCGTCGTGGTGCTGGGCATCGTCCTCGGCGTCGTCGTCCCGCTCGTCACCGCGCCGTTCTGGCCCGGCCGGCCCAGGCTGAAGGCGCCGCTGACCATCGCCAGCTACGGGCTGATCGTGATGTGGGACATCGTCGTGTCCAATATCGAGGTGGCCCAGATCATCCTGTTTCGCCCGGCCGATCGGCTGCGCACCCGCTATGTGACCGTGCCCCTCGACCTCGTGACGCCGGAAGCCATCGCGGTTCTCGCCGGCACCATCACCATGACTCCGGGCACGGTGAGCGCCGACCTCAGTGCCGACGGCAAGGCCCTGCTGGTGCACTGCCTCGACGCCGGCGACCCGGACGGCGCCGTCGCCACCATCAAGGCGCGCTATGAAAGCCGGCTGAAGAGGATCTTTGAATGATCGCCATCGCCATCGCCATCGCGGCGGGCGCCATCTGCCTCGCCCTCGGCCTCACCCTGTACCGCCTGGTGGTCGGGCCCGACGCCACCGATCGCGTTCTGGCGCTGGACACGCTGGTGATCGAGACCATCGCGCTCATCGTTCTGATCGGCATCGGCTACGGCACCGGCATGTATTTCGAGGCCGCCTTGCTGTTCGCCATGGTCGGCTTCGTCACCACCGTGGCCTTCTGCAAGTTCCTGCTGCGCGGCAACGTGATCGAATAGGAGGGGCGGATGCATCCGATCGTCGAGGCGCTCGTCGCCGTGCTCATTCTCGTCGGCGCGTTCTTCCTGGTGGTCGGCGCCCTCGGCCTTGCCCGCCTGCCCGGGCTGATGGGCCGCCTGCACGGCCCGACCAAGGCGACCACCCTCGGCATCGGCTCGCTGCTGATTGCCTCCATGATCTACTTCACCGCCGCCCGCGGCGACTTCTCCATCCACGAGCTGCTGATCACCCTGTTCCTGTTCCTCACCGCGCCGGTGAGCGCGCAGATGATGGCGAAGGCGCATCTGCTGCGCACCCGCGAGGAACAGGAAAGGCTCCCGCCAACCCACCGTCCGGTCGGCTGGGCGACGCTCGACGCCGGCGACCGGGACGGTGCGTGATCCGGGCGGCGGATCCCGATCCGCCGGCCCCGCGCCCCTGGCTTGACGCCGCGGCCGTCCCGTCGGCAGCGAAGTGGGGCGGGTTCGCGACCGGGCCTTGAAGGCTTCCGGCGACAGCGGGCGCCGGGTCGGCGCGCCGCTCGCGGGTGGGGCGGCATTTCCACGGGCATAAGGCTGGCGCCGCCGGTTGCCGTGCCGAGCGCCATGGATTATGAAGGCCGAACCGGCGGAAAGTTTGCACCCGTAGCTCAGCTGGATAGAGCGTTGCCCTCCGAAGGCGCGTGTCAAGCCAGCCGACGCGAAAAGTGTGAAGAAAAGAGTTTTGAGTTCAATGACTTGCGAGGGTTGGCTCGTGGAGCTTAACTTTCGCAGGAAACCCGAGTAAGCACTGCGTAAGCAGCAGGCACCCGTAGCTCAGCTGGATAGAGCGCCGCCCTCCGAAGGCGGAGGCCACACGTTCGAATCGTGTCGGGTGCGCCATTGCAACTAAGGGTTGTTTTGGCGTTTTGCGTCCTAGCCGCCCGCTTGTCCTTGCGCTGGAAGTTGATTGGCCGTCTTGGCAGGGTCGTGACGCGGCCCCTACCTGCATCCGAAACCCGTCTGCTCCTAAATTCGACAGGGTATGAGACGCGCGGCTTGGCGCCTCTGGCTCCCACGGTCTCTTGCGTGCCACGAGGTCGGTAGACCCCCTATGCCTCGCCGCGGCGATCAGGTCTTCCTTTACAAGCACCGGGACAGCTTCCGCCTTTCATCCTGCCGTCCAGCTCTCGCCTCCACTTCTCGCTCCCTGGTCGCTGATCTGAACGCTCTCTGTGACGGATGCGTCATGCAAAGGAGGGCGCTATCCCGCCGCTCTGAATGACGGGCACAGCAACCGCAGCAGGGGCTCTCCTCTCCGCTTCCAACCAGACTGTGCTTCAGGATTTGTCGTTACCGAGGCGACCAATCGCACGCCCGGCGCTTCCCTTTTCTTCCGAAGAATATATAATATTATCAACTACTTATAAAATAATGGAAGAGATTCAGACGAAACAATTTGAGAATCTTCCATTGAAGAGTATGCTGCCCAGCGGGTTTGGTTGGAGAAGACGGCGCGTGGCTACGGCAGAGAACAAACTCGAAAAAGACATGGTGCATCTGGCGCGCGTGGCGCTGTCAGGGCGGCCGCAGGATGTGATGGCGCTTCTCCACCGCTTTGCCAAAGGCTATCGGGATAACGCACCTGACATGGCGACGGCTCTAGCCTTGCTGTTGCGCGAGTCGCCCACGCGCGCTTCGCCGTTGCGTCGGCAGACGGAGGCCGTCCTTCCCGTCGATGTTGATACCCGTTTCCATCTGTTGCGGATTGAAGAGCATCCGGTGCTGGACCATGAGCCGGTCTATTCAGGCGCGGTGAAAGAAGCGCTCGATGCGCTCGTGGCCGAACGCAAAGGTATAGAGAGCCTTCAAAAGCCGGTCTAGAACCCAGCCGGACCGTTTTGTTCACAGGGGCTCCCGGCGTGGGCAAGACGCTCGCGGCGCGCTGGCTTGCTCGAGAACTCAACAGGCCTCTTCTCATTCTCGATCTGGCTGCCGTTATGAGCAGCTATCTGGGCCGTACAGGCACCAACCTGCGGCATGTTCTTGATTATGCGAAGACGCTGGACTGTGTGCTGCTGCTCGATGAGCTTGATGCCATCGCCAAGCGTCGCGACGACCGCGGAGAAATCGGGGAGCTGAAGCGCCTCGTCACCGTGCTTATCCAGCAAATCGACGACTGGCCTTCCACAGGACTGCTGGTTTCCGCCACCAATCACCCGGACCTGCTGGACCCGGCGATCTGGAGACGCTTTGACCTGGCGCTGGAGTTTCCGCTTCCCGATCGCGAAGCGATCAATGCTTATCTCATGTCCGCGCTCGCGCCGCTCAGCGCGCAGACAGAAAGCTGGGCAAGCGTGCTTACGATCGCGCTCGAAGGACAGTCATTCAGCGATATCGACCGCGAGCTGAAGTCAGTGCGCCGGAAAGCGGCGCTACTGGGCGAGCTCTTGACGATCATCTGGTCGGGCTCATCAACGGCAAGTCCGGCACCAAGAACGATCGCATCGCGCTTGCGGCAGAGCTTGTCAGCGCGGGGGTCCTTTCGCAGCGCGCAGCCCATGAAGTCACCGGCGTCGCGCGGGAAACCATTCGCGCCCGGACTGCCAAGAAGCCTCCGCGCAAAATAAACGGGCGTGGGCGCGATGGCTAAACAAAACTTCCTTCTCGGCAAGGGCGAGCGGCTCACGCAGGACGTCGTAGTTCGTTCGGGCGGAGGGCCTAAGATCACGCCTTATACGTTCCAGCAGGCGCGCGGCCGTCTTGCACCCATGCTTGATGACACCGTCCGTCAGATCAGGGCCTTGCCCGATCAGGCCTGTCCGCAAGGTCAGGCCGTGGCAGCTGTTGTTCTGAACCCGGAATTCATCGCCAAGTCCTATTTCCCGTCGGAGCTGTTCCGTCAGACAGGCCTGACCCCCGTCGGTAGCAAGCCGCGGCGCATCACGCCCGCGCAGCGCTCCAAAGGACGACCGCCTGAAGAAGCCCTGACCACCGAACTCTTCGTCATGGGGACGAAGCAGGCCTTTGCAAACTGGCAGTCGTCCATGGGCCGCCTCGTCGAAGGCACGCAGGTCGCAAAGGATCTGATGACCCTGGAGACGATCGAAGCCCAAAGCGTTGCGGACAAGATCAAGGGATCACTCCCGCGCGCGGAACCGTCTTCGAGGTCGTCCTTCATACGGAAAGCATGGACGGCGAGCGTGCTATGCTGCCGGAATTCAGTAGCTATCTGAGGGGACTCGGTGTCGACGCGCGTCTGAATCACCGCTTCTATGCGGGCGGCTTATGCTTCGTCGCGTTGGAGGCCCCGGCTGCGCTCGCTGAATCGATTGCCCTGTTCTCTATTGTCCGCGCCGTCCGGCAGATGCCGCAATTGCGTGTCCTGCAACCGGCGTTCCGCACCTCCGGCATTCCTTCTGTCGCCGTCGAGCTGCCGCCGGTCGCCGCTATGGACGCTTCGATCAATGTCGCCATCTTCGACGGCGGCCTGCCGGCGTCTCATCCCCTGTCGGCCTGGGCATCGCCTTATGAAATTATCGGCACCGGCCCCGCTGTCGGCGAATTCCTTAATCACGGAACCGGGGTGACATCGGCGTTTTTGTTCGGCTCGATCGACCCGTCAAAGCCGCTCCCGCAGCCCTATTCGAATGTCGATCACTACCGGGTCCTCGACGGCGATCCCAGCCAGAACCTGCACGAGCTGTATGAAGTGCTTGGTCGCATTACGAGCGCGCTGGACCAAAAACACTATGACTTCGTCAACCTGAGCATCGGGCCATCGCTCACCATCGAAGACGATGACGTTCACGCGTGGACCGCCGTTCTCGACGACCGCTTCGCGCGCGCGGATACGCTGGCCGCCGTTGCAGTCGGCAACAACGGTGAAGGCGATGAAGAGCTGAATCTCAACCGCGTGCAGGTGCCGTCTGATTGCGTGAACGCCCTGGCTGTCGGTGCCGCCGATTCACCGGACGAGACATGGGCCAGAGCGCCTTACAGTTCGGTTGGGCCGGGACGTAGCCCCGGCTTGATGAACCCGACCTCGTGCAGTTCGGCGGATCGCTGCAAAGGCCGTTCCTCGTGGTCGGTGGCGGCAGCAAGCTTGCCCTTGAAGCCACCGGCGGTACGTCATTCGCCGCGCCCAGCACATTGCGCCTGGGCGCAGGCATCAGAGCGCACTTCGGAAACAGCATTGGCCTCCTTGCCGTGCGCACGCTGCTGATCCATTCGACCGAAGCCTCAGACCATCCCCACCGGGAGATAGGCTGGGGCCGCGTTGCGCAGACGCTCGAAGATATTGTCGTCTGTGACGACGATACGATCAGGGTCATCTATCAGGGTGACATTTCGCCGACGAAATACATCCGGGCACCGATCCCGCTGCCGGAGGGCGGGATTACCGGTAACGCCGAAATCACGGCTACGCTGTCCTACAAGTGCCTTACCGATCCTCACCACCCGGGCAACTACACAAGGGCGGGTCTCGACGTCACGTTCCGGCCTCACGACGGGAAGTTCAAAAGCGAGGACCAGCTGCACGCCGATTCCAAAAGCTTTTTTTCAAGCGTCCGTTCCGGCGGCGATGAGGAGGAGCTGCGGCGGGATGCGTGGAAGTGGGAAAACTGTCTGCATGCCACTCGCAAGTTCCGGGGGACGAGCCTGCAAAATCCGTGTTTCGACATCCACTACAACGCCCGCCTGGAGGGCCGTAACTTCACGCCCGCGGAGAAGCTGCCTTACGCGCTGGCGGTTACGGTGCGAGCAAAAGGCATTGCCGACTTTTACGATCAGGTGGTTCGTAAATATGCGACCCAGCTGGAGCCGCTGCGCCCGGTGATCGAAATCCCGGTCAGAACCTAGCGCGCGCCGAGCAGATACGCCCCGGAACGGCTGTACCGCGTTTGCGCGCCGCTGACGCGCAGACGGTAATTGAGCATCGCGCCGCTGATGCCATAGAGGTGCTGCGCTTCAGCGGCGAGCTGCCGGCACATCACGTGCCATGCCCCCTCATTGGTCAGCAGCAGCGTGCCCGCGAGATAGTTGGCTTCTGCCTCGATGCTGCCGTCACGGGCGCGTTCGCCTTCAGGCGTCAGCGGCGGGGTGCATTCGTGACCCAGAAAACAGTGCGCCAGTTCATGGCAGATGTTGCTGCGCTGGCGATAGGGATGATGCGAGTCGTTGTGCACGATCGCGGTGTTAAGGCCGCAGGGCACCGTCACGGCGGAAAAGCATGAGCTGTCGGTTCTGAGGAACGGCGACTGTCTGTCGAGATCGCTGAGCTTGATAAGCTGAATGTCATAGCGCGCGCAGACCAGCACCGGATCGATGGGCGCTTCCGGCGGCAAGCCCATCTGCGCGCGCACCCGCAGAGCGATGCGATTAGCTTCTGTTTTGAATCCGCGTCGCCAGCTCAACTCATTTATCCCGCAAGTTATTGTAGGTGCTGATCACGATCTCCTCGATCAATTTGGCATTGTTCGACGATAGTTTCGGGTCCGCGCGGAGCAGGGCCGTGATCTTGGCGATCGGCTCGGCTTCCTGCTGCTCGCCGCCCCGGATGAACAATTCGGCCTTGAGGTTTGACCAGGCCAGCAGCGCCGCGAGACCGTTGACGTCCGGCTTCGCGCCCTGACCGATTCTGGACAGGGTGGACGCATTGATCCCGGCCTCTTCGGCTACCTCCTTCCAAGTTTTTTGACGGCTGAGGCGCGCGGCATTCAGGGCCGCATAGAAGGCGTCGCTGTCAAAACGGTCGGCCATGCCTTCTCCATTGCGAAAATTAAATCGATTGCTAACTTGCAATTTAGCTCCGAAGATCATAATATCAAATTGATTGCTAGATCGCAATCGCGACCGAGCATCCCACCGGCGGCTGTCCGCCAGAAAGGCTAACCTATGAATGCTCCCAGCCCCGAAGAACGGCCAAAAGCCGTCACCATCATCGTCAATGGCCGCCCGAAGACGCTGCCGAAGAAGGAAGTGCTGACCTTCGAAGAGGTCATCGCCCTGGCCTTCGAGAACCCGCCGACCGGCGACGGCATCCAGTACACGGTCCAGTACACCCGCGGCCACGGCAACAAGCCCGCGGGCACGCTGGTCGAAGGGCAGTCCGTCAAGATCAAGGAAGGGATGGAATTCGATGTCACGTCGACCAATCGCTCTTAGTCCGGACCTCCTCCGGCTTCAGAACGAGGGTTACGACCTCGACATACGGGGCGGCTACCTGCTCGTCAGGGACGTTCCGTATGTCGACTCGTCGGCAACCATTCGTCTGGGTGTTCTGATTTCGCGCCTGGAGCTGTCAGGCGACAAGACCGTAAAGCCGACGGATCATGTCGCCTACTGGACCGGCGCGCACCCTTGTCACAGTGATGGCAGCAAGATCACGGCCATCCAGAACAGCTCCGTCGCCCAGGATTTCGGCGACGGCATTCGGGCCGAGCATACGTTTTCGGCGAAAGCCGACTACCGTGACTATCACCATAAGATGACGAGCTACATCGCCCGCATCGCGGGCGAGGCTCACAAGCTGGACGAACGGGTAGGTGCGCGCACCTACCCGGCCATTCCTGCGGACGATGACACCTGCGTCTTCAGGTATCTCGACACGGCGACGAGCCGCGCCGGTATCGGAGCGGTCAACGGCAAGATCGCCGGTCAGCGCATCGGCATCGCCGGACTCGGCGGAACGGGCGCATATATTCTCGACCTCGTTGCGAAAACGGCGGCGACCGAAATCCGCATTATCGACGGCGATGTTTTCTCCCAGCACAACGCGTTTCGCGCCCCGGGAGCGCCGTCGCTCGGGGACCTTGAGAACAAGCCGCGGAAGGTCTCCTATTTCGCGGGCCTGTACTCGAACATGCACAAGGGCATCGTCGCGCACGATGTTTTCCTGGATGAGTCGAATATCGCGCTGCTCGACGGACTGGACTTTGTGTTCGTCTGTCTCGACCGTGGACCCGTCAAGCGTGCGGTCGTGCATCGCCTGGTGGCCAATGGCACCCCGTTCGTGGACGTCGGCATGGGCGTTCTGCTCAATGACGGGCAGCTCGGCGGGATCGTGCGTCTGACGACCAGCACGGCAGAAACCCGCGAAGAAGCGGCCCCTCACATTTCCTATACCGATGATGATGGCGGGGCCAACGAGTACGCCACGAATATCCAGATCGCCGAGTTGAACTCGCTCAACGCTTCGCTTGCCGTCATGCGCTGGAAGCAGCTGTTCGGGGTCTATCGCGAGGCGCGGGGCCACTTCTACACCGGCTACTCGATCGGGTCCGGGGAGATCGTGCATGAAGGTGCCGAATGACAGGCGCGTCGCACCTCAGGCCGGAATTCGTCGAGTTCATTCCGGACCGGTTGGAACCGGGCGTCCTGTATATTTCGCGGCGATACGCCACCGCATCGCATCTGTGCTGCTGCGGTTGTGAGCGCGAAGTCGTGACGCCTCTCAATCCGGCAAAATGGCGAATTACAGAGCGCGGGGGTATGGTGTCTCTAATGCCGTCGGTCGGGAACTGGAGCTTTCCATGCCGCTCCCATTATTGGATCAACGCTAATCGCGTTCAATGGGCGTCTGCGATGGCTCCGGAGATCATCCAAGCTGTTCAGGCGCGCGATCGCCGTGACGCAGAACTTTGCGTGCCGAAGCAGCAGGGCTGGATCTGGAGGCTGGTTGATAAAATGGAGAGAGCGTCGTCCCTGCTGCTTTCAAAACTGAAATCGTGGTGGCGCCGATCCTAAATGGCCCGTCCAAACGCTCGTCTCGGGTCGAGGGCTTCTGACCTATTTTGGAAGGGGTCGCTGCAGGATGGCAGCGGCCACCCCGCAACAGGCACGCATAGCCGGGCAGCTTAGAATGTCCGCTTCCCGGCAACGATCCAAATTCCGCTCTTGGCGCCAGAGCCCCTTTCTCACGATTTGGAAACGCCACCTTCCTCTGAGATCTCTTGCGCCAGCCTCGGCCCCTTCGCGAGCCGCCGCCCCAGCGCCGCGACAAACGCTTCGTACCGCTCCCCAGCCTTGGCTCGCGCGGCCTGGGCCGCCGGCTCCGGTAACGCCGGCGTGGTCGACAGCCAGAACCGCATGAACACAGCCAGCGTCTCGATGGAGATTCCGAGGTCTCGCTCCAGCCGCGCCATCCGTCGGTCCAACTGGTCGAGGCGTTTGGCGACGGCAGCTTCCCGTTGCTCGGCCGCATCGGGCGACAGGAACGATGCGATGGCGGCCTCGGCGATCAAAGACTGAGGCTGGTCTCGCCGCGCGGCATAGTCAGCCAGAAGCCCCATGGTGGCCGGATCGAGATAGACCGAGATCTGTGCCTTCTTCTTGTGCGGGGGCATCGCCGTCACAGCTCCATACCGTCATTGGGATCGAGGGAGACTTGGCGCGCCACGCCTTGCATGACTCTGGTCATGCGACTGGTTCGGGCAACATCGTGCTCCGCCTCATCGGCCAAATCGATCTCGAACTCGTTCCGGTGTTGCGCAGGGGGCTCGACCGGCTCCACCCGAGCCAGTTCCGGCTGACGCCGCTGCTCCGAACCCGTGGCGTCCTCATCGTCACTTTCCTCGACCATCAGGCTGAGCTGCGATGGCGCTGGCAACGGAAGTACTGTCCAGTCGTCGGGCTGGCGATCGCGAGGGGCCGAGAGGTCCGGTGGGTGGAGCACCCTCTCCCCGAACCGCTCATCCTCGTAGTAGCGCGCCTTCTTGGCCCGGATCGGCGGTGTGCTGGCCACCATGACGATCTCATCGGACGGCGGAAGCTGCATCACCTCGCCCGGCGTCAGAAGCGGGCGCGCCGTTTCCGAGCGCGAGACCATGAGATGTCCGAGCCAGGGCGACAGCCGGTGACCGGCGTAATTCTTCATGGCCTTCATCTCGGTGGCGGTGCCGAGAGCGTCGGAGACGCGCTTGGCGGTGCGCTCGTCGTTGGTGGCGAAGCTCACTCGCACATGGCAGTTGTCGAGGATGGAGTTGTTCGGCCCGTAGGCCTTCTCGATCTGGTTCAGGGATTGGGCGATGAGGAAGCTCTTGAGCCCGTAGCCTGCCATGAAGGCGAGCGCGCTCTCGAAGAAGTCGAGCCGCCCGAGCGCGGGGAACTCGTCCAGCATCAGGAGGAGCCGATGGCGGCCGGCCTTCGCCTGGAGGTCCTCGGTGAGGCGGCGACCAACCTGGTTCAGGATCAGCCGAATAAGCGGCTTTGTGCGATTGATGTCCGAGGGCGGCACCACAAGGTAGAGGCTGGTCGGGCGACCACCTGCCACCAGATCGCCGATGCGCCAGTCGCAGCGCCGGGTCACCTCGGCGACAACGGGGTCTCGGTAGAGCCCGAGGAAGGACATGGCGGTGGAGAGGACGCCGGACCGCTCATTCTCCGACTTGTTGAGGAGCTCGCGGGCCGCGCTGGCGATGACGGGATGGGGTCCTGCCTCCCCGAGGTGCGCCGTCGTCATCATGGCGGCAAGTGTCGTCTCAATGGGCCGACGGGGATCGGAGAGAAAGGCCGCTACACCGGCCAGGGTCTTGTCCCGCTCGGCATAGAGCACATGGAGGATGGCGCCCACGAGGAGGGCGTGGCTGGTCTTCTCCCAGTGGTTGCGCTTCTCGAGGGAGCCCTCGGGGTCCACGAGGATGTCGGCGATGTTCTGGACGTCCCGCACCTCCCATTCCCCGCGGCGGACCTCCAGCAGGGGATTGTAGGCGGCGGAGCGCACATTGGTGGGGTCGAACAGCAATACGCGCCCGTGCCTTGCCCGAAAGCCGGCGGTGAGCCGCCAGTTCTCGCCCTTGATGTCATGGACGATGGCCGAGCCGGGCCAGGTGAGCAGCGAGGGCACGACGAGGCCGACGCCTTTGCCCGACCGGGTCGGTGCGAAGCACAGGACGTGCTCGGGTCCATCATGGCGCAGATAGTCCGGGCCATGACGGCCGAGCACCACGCCATCGGGACCGAGCAGCCCGGCCGCGCGGATCTCCTCGGGCTCGGCCCAGCGGGCGGAGCCATAGGTCTCGACGCGCCTTGCTTCCCGCGCCCGCCAGACCGAGAGGCCGATGGCGGCGGCGACGGACAGGAACCCGCCGGATGCGGCGATGATCGCCCCCTCGGTGAAGATGGCAGGTGCATAGGCGTCGTAGAAGTACCACCACCAGAAGAAGGCCGGCGGGGGATAGACGGGCCAAGGCCCCAGCAGGAACCACGGCGGGCCGAGCTGGTCCTGGAAGGCGAACCGCCACGCCACGAACTGCGTGGCGCCCCAGGTGGTGGCGAGCACGATGGCGAGGATAACGAGGATCTGGCTCCAGAGGATCTTGGTCGCGGACATGCGGCGCTCCAGTGAGAGGTGAGGTCAGAGGCCGAGACCACGCTTGCGGCCGGAGGACCAGTCGATGCCGCCATCGGCGCGAGCGACGCCGGAGATGTGCTTGCCGAGCTGCTTCTCCAGGGTCGGGGTCCAGGGCACGAGCTGGAAGCCGAGGCCGTCGTCGATCATGGCGAAGCGGCCGGAGGCGAGCGCGAAGCGCTGGCGGTAGGTGCCGGAGACATAGTCTCCCATGCCTGACCGATTGAACGGCTGCCCGGTCTCCCCGGAAAGCTTCTCGCCCAGCGCCTCGACCTCCCGCCGGCGCAGGGTCTCGATTAGGTCACGGGCGAAGGTGACGCGCTGGCCTTGGCGCTCGGCTAGCCCTTCCCGGACCAGATGATCTGCCCGACGTTCCATCGCCTCTCGCACCTCCGAACCAAAGCCGCCCTCCGACAAGGACGCCGGCGCTCGGCTGAGCACCTGCCGGTCGAGCCAGGTGGCACCGGAGGCCGTGATCTGCCGCTCGATGTCGAGGTCGGAGCGGACCGCGAGCGCAACCCGCGCCTGACCCCGCCCGTCCTCGAACCTCCGGAGCTCGACGATGGAGCCGGGAGCGCCATCGCCTGCCGCATCGAGGTCCGACAAACGGATGTGGTGGGTGCGCCCATCGACGCCGTCGACCACGGCATAGGTCGTGCCCTTCAACTCGTCGTCGAGGCCGCGGTCGACCAGGCGGCCAATGACGGGGGCATCCAGGCCTTCGCCAGCGAGCACATAGGTCGCGATACCGCGCTCGATGCCCTGCATGGTTAGGGCGCGGTGCATCCGCTTGATGATGTCGCCGCGCTCGCCCAGCGCGCGGAGCGTGGCCTCGGCCTTCTCGTCGATGACCCATTGGCCCAGGCCGACCTCGTCGGCGAGCCCGAGAGCTTCGAGCTTTCGCAGCCGGCCCACCTTCATCGGTAGGAAAGCGTCCGGCCCGCCATCGGCGTCGCGCGCCACGTCGATGATGCCGGCCTCACGCTGGTCCCGGACCAATTGGCGGTCGAGCTGGGTCCAGCCCTCCGCCTCCACCTGCCGCTCGACGGCGCGGTGGATGTCGAGGTCGGTGCGCGGCCCCAGCTCCTGGGTGACGAGAGCCTGCGCACGGGCGCGCATGCCCTCCTTGATGTAGTCACGGGAGATGACGAGGTCCTGGCCGTCATCGGTCCGGCCCCGCACCAATATGTGGAGGTGGGGATTGTCGGTGTTCCAGTGGTCGACACCGATCCAGTCGAGCTTCGTGCCGAGGTCCTTCTCCATGTGTCCTACGAGATCGCTGGCGAAGGACCGGAGGCCGGCTATGTCCGCCGCGTCCTCAGGCGAGACGATGAAGCGGAAATGGTGACGATCGTCGGCGCATCGCTCCGCGAAGGCGCGGCCGTCCCCCTCCTCGGCGCCCGGCCCGAACAGGCGGGCCTTCTCTCCGTCCCGGGTCACGCCTTCCCGGCGCAGATAACTGAGGTGAGCCGAGAGCGGCACTGCCCGCGCCGTATGCCGAACCACGCGGGTCTTGATGACCACGACGCGCGAGCGCCCGGTGAGCAAGCGATTGGCGACGATGCTCGCCGCCCGGCCGCGGCGAAGCGCGAGCGGGTGCCAGAGGAGATGCGGCCGGATCGGGAGACATGTCCGCCAGCCTTCTGGGCCGCCGCGAGGGCTTGGGCGATGAAGGGGCGTGCCCGCTGTGCACGAGAGGAGCGGATGCGGCCGGCCGGACGCGGAACTCATGCTCATCGGCCATGACGCGCGCCCGCAAGGTGCGAGAAGGCAAACAGGACCAGAGACTTGAGCGCTTTGCGCACATTGCAGATTTGCGGCGCAATGTGTGTTTGGCTGCAAATTCCCGAGCAAGAACAACCGCCCGACCGCAGCGCACTTTGCGCCCTTTTATCTCGCCCTCCTAATCGGTCGTATTTCCACTGCTCTTGCGGACATCGTCGTTCATCCTTCCCGATGCGAGAATATACTATGCTGTTCGCCACGGCACGCCTCCGCTCG
>NZ_JBNFNU010000084.1:0-13326 GCF_057364445.1 Xanthobacter sp. BG11Y11_SDJG | reverse complement strand
TGGCCGCCGGTGAGGATGGCGATGTCCTCCAGCATGGCCTTGCGGCGGTCGCCGAAGCCGGGCGCCTTCACGGCCGCGACCTTCAGGCCGCCGCGCAGCTTGTTCACCACCAGCGTGGCGAGCGCCTCGCCTTCCACGTCCTCGGCGATGATCACCAGCGGACGGCCCGACTGTACCACCGCCTCGAGCACGGGAAGGATCGGCTGCAGGCCGCCGAGCTTCTTCTCGTGGATCAGGATGTAGGGGTCTTCCAGGTCGGCAATCATCTTCTCGGCGTTGGTGACGAAATAAGGCGAGAGATAGCCGCGGTCGAACTGCATGCCCTCGACCACTTCGAGCTCGGTCTCGGCGGTCTTGGCTTCCTCGACGGTGATGACGCCCTCATTGCCCACGCGCTGCATGGCGCCGGCGATCATGTCGCCGATGGACTTGTCGCCGTTGGCGGAGATGGTGCCAACCTGCGCCACTTCGGCGGAGGAGGAGACCTTCTTGGCGCGGTCCTGGATGTCCTTGAGCGCCGCGGTGACGGCGAGGTCGATGCCGCGCTTGAGGTCCATCGGGTTCATGCCGGCGGCCACCGCCTTGGCGCCTTCCTTCACGATCGCCTGGGCGAGCACGGTGGCGGTGGTGGTGCCGTCGCCGGCGAGATCGTTGGTCTTCGAGGCGACTTCGCGCACCAGCTGCGCGCCGAGATTCTCGAACTTGTCCTCGAGCTCGATCTCCTTCGCCACCGTCACACCGTCCTTGGTGATGCGCGGGGCGCCGAAGCTCTTCTCGATGACGACGTTGCGGCCCTTGGGGCCGAGGGTCACCTTCACCGCATTGGCGAGGATGTCGACACCGCGCAGCAGCTTCTCGCGCGCGTCGGAGGAAAACTTCACGTCTTTGGCAGCCATCTCGGCCTCCTGGTCTGAATGTCGGGAATGGAGCGGCGTGCGGCCTACTTGGAGATCACGCCGAGGATGTCGCTCTCCTTCATGATGAGGAGATCCTCGCCGTCGATCTTCACCTCGGTGCCCGACCACTTGCCGAACAGCACGCGGTCGCCGGCCTTCACGTCGAGCGGCACGAGCTTGCCGGCCTCGTCGCGGGCGCCGGCGCCCACCGCCACCACCTCGCCCTCCTGGGGCTTCTCCTTGGCGGTGTCGGGGATGATGATGCCGCCGGCGGTCTTCTGCTCGGCTTCGATGCGCTTGACGACGACGCGGTCGTGCAGGGGACGGAAGGCCATGGGACTTTTCCTCTCGGCGCTTGGGGGGCGGGCGATCCCGCCGGTTCTGGCACTCCCGTTCGCAGAGTGCCAAGCTCGCGGCGGAGATAGTGGCCCGGCCGCCCGCCGTCAAGGCGCGCCGGCGCACGCGGCGGACGCAAACCAATCGGTAACCAAGCCGGTCTAGGATTTTCCCAGTCACGGCCGCGGGGGCGATGCCGCAGCGTCATTCCCCAGCCGGGGCCAAAGTCGGCTCCCCAGGTCGACGGCGCGCCGGGAAGCCTCTATGGTCCGGCACGCCCGCATGTCGGGACGGGGAGGCGAAATTCCAGGGCGCAGGAAGCGCGTAGGTTGCGGAGTGGCCTTATGCTGACACAGACGGTGGAACACGAGACGTCCTGCGATCGGACGCATCGCCGGGGCGCCGGCCGCCGCCGTGGGCGCGATGATCGCCGTCGGCTTCGCGCTCGCCCTCGCCGCCTGCGAGACCACGCCCAGCGCGCCGCCCATGCCCGCGCGCCAGCAATTCACGAGCCCCATCCCTCCGGATCGGCTGGTGGGCCGCTGGGGTCTTGCCGCCTATCACCGGCCGGACGACGCCGCCCGCACCGAAGCGCAGGCCAAGGCGCAGTGCTCCAATCCCTATGTCATCACCGCCGGCCCCAATGGCGGCGTGATGATGTATCTCGCCGACGACAACAAGCTCACCGAGGTGGTCTCCAAGCAGGTGGCCGGCGGCCCCACTTATATCGGTCCGCCCGACATGGACGCCGGCAGCGAGAAGGACCGCCAGGTGCTGCGCTTCGACGGCCAGGTGCTGGTGCTGAAATGGGTCGACCCCGAGGTCTCCAAGCGCTACGGCACCATGGTGTTCGTGCGCTGCGCCTGAGGGCGGCGATCACATTTCCTTCAGCGACGGCCGCCCCTGGGCGGCCGTTTTCGTTTCCGCGACGGAATGCGAGCGGTGGCGCGGGCGCACCGCGGGTTGAAAACGCGGGCGCGACAATCGTACGCCCTGGCGCATGCCGATCGCCCCCGCCCGCCCCGATGCCAGGACCGCCGCCGCGCTGCTCTCCGCCACAGTGCTCGCCGTGTGGGCGCCGGCTGGCGCGCGGGCGCAGGACATCGCGCTCGACGTGCTCACCGTGGAAGGCCAGAGCGGGGAGAAGGTGGACGGCTATCTGGCCCGCGCGAGCGCCGTCGGCACCAAGACCGACACGCCGATCCTGCTGACGCCGCGCTCCGTCTCGGTGGTCACGCGGGAGGAGATCGAGGACCGCGGCGCCCAGACCGTGAGCGAGGCCGTGGACTACACGGCGGGCGTCGTGACCGGCACCTATGGCTACGATCCGCGCTTCGACACCATCTATATCCGCGGCTTCCCGGTGGCGGCGAGCGGCGATTACCGTGACGGCCTGCGCCAGGGCGCCGGGGTGTTCGCCAATTTCCGCACCGAGGTCTACGGTCTGGAGCGCATCGACATCATCAAGGGTCCCGCCGCCGTTCTCTACGGCCAGATGGCGCCCGGCGGGCTCATCGACCGCATCTCCAAGAGGCCCGTGGACCGGACCTTCTACGAGGCGCAGGGGCAGGCAGGCGACCCGCTCTGGCTCCAGGCGGCCTTCGACCTGGGCGGCCGAGCAAGCGAGGATGGCGGGACGCTCTACCGCTTCACCGGCGTCGCCCGCGCCGCCGACGGCAACCGGCCCCACACCGACAACGACGAATATTATCTCGCCCCCGCCGTGACGTTCCAGAACGACACCACGCGCCTCACCCTGCTCGCCAGCGTGCTCGGCGCCGAGCTGCCGAGCAGCCGGCTGTTCTACCAGCCGGGCGGCGTGCTCACGAAGGTGCCGCTCGGCACCTCCTTCAACACCATCAGCCAGACCCAGCAGCAGATCGGCTACCGCCTGGAGCACGATTTCGACGACGGCCTCACCGCGCGGCAGAACCTGCGCTACGGGCGGATCGAGAACGACAGCTCCTGGCTGATGCCCACCGGCATCAACCGCGGGCCCTATATCGGCGTCTACGGCACGTCGCTCAAGGAGGCGCTGTCCATGTTCCAGGTGGACAGCCAGATCGAGGCCCGGTTCGCCGCCGGCGCAATCCGGCACAAGGTGCTGGCGGGGCTCGACTATGGCTGGGGCACCACCCATTACGGCACAGCCTACAGTCCTCTCATCGCTCCGGTCAGCCTGCTCGATCCCACCGCGCCGGACCGCGGCCTGCTGCCCGCTCCGGCCATGGCGAGCCGCATCACGCTCGACCAGATCGGCTTCTACCTGCAGGACCAGATGACGTTCGGCGACGGCTGGCACCTCACCCTCGCCGGCCGCCAGGACTTCACCGGCCAGGCGCAGGACTCGCCCCGCCGCAACGTGTCCACCGCGCGCGACGAGCAGACCTTCACCTGGCAGGCGGGGCTGCTCTATGCGTTCGATTTCGGCCTGTCGCCCTATGCGAGCTACGCCACCTCGTTCCTGCCTTCCAACAATCTGGACCAGTTCGGCGTGCTGCTGCCCTCCTCCACCGGCGAGCAGTACGAGGCGGGCCTCAAGTATCAGCCGCCCGGCAGCCGCAGCCGCTTCACCGCCGCCGCCTATCAGATCACCCAGAGCAATTATGCCGTGCCCGACCCGGTGGGCATGTACTACACCGCCGTCGGCAACGTGCGGGTGCGCGGCTTCGAGGCGGAGGCGGTGGTCCAGCTCGCGGACGGGCTCGACCTCACGGCGGCCTACACCTTCACCCGCGGCGAGATCACCGGCAGCGCCGACCCGGCGCTGATGGGCAAGACGCCGGTGAACATGCCGGAAAACGTCGCCTCGCTGTGGATGAAGTACATGGTCGAGCACGGGCCGCTCGCGGGCTTCGGCGTGGGTGCCGGCATCCGCTATATCGGCCCCTATTGGGCCGACGACCTCAACACCACCAAGAACGCCGCCCAGTTCCCGATCGATGCGGCGCTCTATTTCCAGAAGGACGCCTGGAAGTTCGCGCTCAATGCGCGGAACCTGTTCAACCAGCAGGAGGCGCTGGCGAACGAGGGCACCTGGTTCTGGCAGCAGGGCCGCACCGTGGTCGCCTCGGCCACCTACCGCTGGTAGCGCGGACAGCGCCAGTCTCCGCCCGCCGCTTGAGCGCCCCTTGCCCAGCAGATTGCGACTATTCCCTAACGTCACTGTAGACAAATCCCACATCTACTGATGGACGCCATGTCTTTTTTATCGCGCTGGCGGCAATGACTCGTCTTGTCTATATTTTTAACAATTTCAATCTATGGACACCCGATCAAATTGCCTTGAATTTCGGGCATTCGTTCCTCTACCCCTGGGGTCCACCTTCCCTTTCCGGGCCTTCGGGTATTGCCATGACCGCCTTGCCTTCCGCGATGTCGCGCCGCCAGCGGATGCGCGCCTGTCTTGCCGCCACCGCTCTTTCCACCCTCGCCGCTGCGCCGGTCCGCGCCGAAGACACCCTGCTTCCCACCGTCACCGTGGAGAACGACCAGAGCGCGTGGGGACCGGTGGAAGGCTACATCGCCCAGACCAGCGCCGCCGGCACCAAGACCGACACGCCGCTGATCGAGACGCCCCGTTCCATCTCGGTCGTCACGCGGCAGGAGATGGACGACCGGGCGGCGCAGAACGTGGTGGACGCGGTGTCCTACACCGCCGGCGTCGTCACCGGCGCCTATGGCTATGACCCGCGCTTCGACGACATCTATATCCGCGGCTTCTCCGTGACCTCCCGCGGCGACTTTCTCAACGGCCTGTCCCAGGGCTCGGGCAATTTCGCCTACTGGCGCACCGAGGCCTACGGGCTGGAGCGCATCGACGTGATCAAGGGGCCGGCCGGCGTGCTCTACGGCCAGACCGTGCCCGGCGGCCTCATCAACCGCATCTCCAAGATGCCGCAGGAGACGGCGTTCGCCGAGATCGAAGGGCAGATGGGCGATCCCGCCTGGTCCCAGGCCGCCTTCGACATCGGCGGCAAGGCACGGGCGACGGCAACGTGCTCTACCGCCTCACCGGCGTCGCCCGCGCGGCCGACGGCCCCATGGCCTACACCACCAACAACGCGCTCTATCTCGCCCCCGCCTTCACCTTCCAAAGCGACAGCACGCGCCTGACAATCCTCACCAACGTCCTCGACATCCGCCTCCCCGCCAGCACCTATTATTACCAGCCGAACAACATCCTGACGAAGATTCCGATCGGCACCACCTACAATGCCATCCAGCAGACTCAGGCGCAGGCCGGATATATTCTGGAGCATGACTTCAACGACGTCCTGAGCGCGCGCCAGAACGTGCGCTACGGGCACATCGAGAACCACAGCTTCTGGCTGGAGCCGACCGGCGTGCAGACCGGTCCGCTGCTGGATGTGCGGCCGCCAATTATCGCGAGACCCTCAACACCTTCCAGGCGGACAACACGGTCACGGCCAAGTTCGCCACCGGCCCGGTCCAGCACAAGATGCTCGGCGGCGTGGACTTCCTTCTGGGCGACACCACCTACTGGTACGACATGGGCTACAACGCGGCGCCCGTGAACCTGCTCAACCCCAATGTCCCGAACCGCGCCGTCATGCCCCCGAGCACCGTTGCCTACGGCGCCGGGCTGAGCCAGGTCGGGATCTATGCGCAGGACCAGATGACCTTCGGCGACGGCTGGCACTTCACCATCGGCGGGCGGCAGGACTTCGCCAGCACCGACCAGAGCTATGCCGGCCGCACCACCGCCTCCCGCGACGACAGCGCCTTCACCTGGCAGGCGGGACTGCTCTACGAGTTCGCAAACGGCGTCTCGCCTTATGTGAGCTACGCCACGTCCTTCCTGCCCTCGCTCAATGTGGGCGCCGACATGAAGCTGCTGGAGCCGTCCACCGGCGAGCAGTACGAGGCGGGAATCAAGTTCCAGCCCAAGGGTGGGCGCAGCTTCTTCACGCTGGCGGCCTACCAGATCACCCAGAACAATTACGCGGTGCCCGATCCCAACACCTTCGTCTACAGCGCCGTGGGCAATGTCCGGGTGCGCGGCTTCGAGGCCGAGGCCCTGGTGGAGATGGCCCAGGGGCTCGATCTCACCGCCTCCTATACCTATACGCAGGGCGAGATTCTCTCGAGCCTCGAAGTTGGGACCATCGGCAAGACCCCGGTGAACATGCCCGCGAACGTCGCGACGCTCTGGATGAAGTACACCGTCCCGGACGGCGCGTGGAAGGGCTTCGGCGTCGGCGCCGGCATCCGTTATTACAGTGGATTCTACTCGGACAACTATAACGTCTACAAGAATCCTGCGCAGTTTCCGGTGGACGCGGCGCTGTATTACAGCAAGGACAATTGGAGCCTCCAGCTCAACGCCAAGAACCTGTTCGGCCAGGAGGAGGCGTTGCTCAACGAGGGCTATTGGTACTGGCAGCAGGGACGCACCGTGCTCGCCACGGCGAAGGTCCGGTGGTGAGCCGATCTCCGGCGCCGGCCCCGGCCGGCCGCCGCCTCAGCCTGCGCCCGGGGCTGGTGTGGGCGCACCGGGTGCTCGGGCTCGCCACCGCCGCGTTCCTGTTCATCGCCGGCATCACCGGCAGCGTGCTCGCCTTCCACCACGAGCTGGACGAATGGCTCAACCCCTCGGCCTACCGGGCAAGCGCGGTCGGCGCGCCGCTGTCGCCGGATGCGCTCGCCGCGCGGATTGAGGCTGGCGATCCGGACCGGCGCGTGTGGTACATGTCGCTGGAGCGCGAGAGCGGCCATGCGGCCAATGCCGCCGCGCTCGGCCGCCTCGACGCCAAGACCGGCGAGCCGGTGGACCTGGCGGCCGACGTGTTCCAAGTGGACCCGGTGAGTGGGGAGGTGCTCGCCGCCCGGCTCTGGGGCCAGTGCTGCTTCTCGTCGCTGAACCTCATCCCTTTCCTCTACGAATTCCACCACAATCTGAGCCTGCCGGGGACCTACGGCATCCTGTTCATGGGCATCGTCGCCCTCCTCTGGCTGGTGGACGGGTTCGTCGGCCTTGCGCTCACCTTCCCGCGCGGCCGGCCGTTCCTCGCCAAATGGCGCTCGGCCTTCACGGTCAAAGGCGGCAGCGCCTTCCGCCTCAATATCGACCTGCACCGGGCGGCGGGTCTGTGGCTGTTCCTGCTGCTGATCGTGCTTGCCGTCTCCTCGGTGGCGATGAATTTGCGCCAGCAGGTGATGGAGCCGATCGTCGGCCTGTTCTCGCCGGTCACGTCCACGCCCTTCTCGGTGCCGCCGCTCTCGCCGCTGCGCGAGCGCACCCTGCCGTTCGACGACGCCTTGGCGGCGGGGGTGAAGGCGGCCCGCGCGCGCGGCTGGAACGACCCGCCGAGCGAGATCTTCTACTCGCCCCATTACGGCGTGTTCGGCGTCGCCTTCGGCGACCACGACGACCCCATGGACACGCGCTGGCTCTATTTCGACGGCGCCACGCTGGCCTTCGCCAGCGCCTCCATCCCCGGCGTGGGAACGGCGGGGGACGTGTTCCTCCAGCTCCAATTCCCGATTCATTCGGGCCGCATCCTCGGCCTCGCCGGCCGCATCATCATCGCCGTGATGGGGGTGGTGATCGCCATGCTCTCGGTGACCGGCGGTCGCCGTGTGGTGGATGAAGCGCAAGGGGCGCCGGAGCCGCGCCCGGAGGGCGGGGGCGGGCAGAGCGGGCGCGGTCGATGGCGCGCCGGGCAAGCCGCTGCCGGCCGAATGACCGGCGGCCGCGTCAGCTCCTGAACATGCCGAGCAGGGTCGATCCCCGGTTGGTGGGATCGACCACGTGGAGCCCCAGCTCCTCGGCCAGTTCGTGGAAGGCGCGGATGCCGCGCGCCGAATTGCCCTTGGCGTCGAGCCGCGGCTAGAAGGTGCCGATGCCGAGCTGGCGGTTCACCACGCCGAGGATGCCGCCGCCCACCCCGCTTTTCGCCGGCACGCCCACGTCGAAGAGCCGCTGCGCCGCGTGCGGGTGCAGCGTGACAGGCGGCACCACCGGCGCGCCTCACTCGTCCATCTTCAGCGCGGCGATGAAGGCTTCCTGGGGGATCTCCACCTTGCCGAACTGACGCATCTTCTTCTTGCCCTCTTTCTGCTTGTCCAGAAGCTTGCGCTTTCTGGTGATGTCGCCGCCGTAGCACTTGGCGGTCACATCCTTGCGCAGGGCCTTGATGGTCTCGCGGGCGATGATCTTGGCGCCGATGGCGGCCTGGATCGGGATGTTGAAGAGATGCTGGGGGATGAGGTCCTTCAGCTTCTCGCACATCACCCGCCCGCGCGCCTCGGCGCGGGTGCGATGCACCAGCATGGAGAGCGCGTCCACCGGCTCGCCGTTCACCAGGATCGACATCTTCACCAGGTCGCCGGTGCGGTATTCGGTGATCTGGTAGTCGAACGAGGCGTAGCCCTTGGAGATGGACTTCAGCCGGTCGTAGAAGTCGAACACCACCTCGTTCAGCGGCAGGTCGTAGGTGACCATGGCGCGCGCGCCCACATAGGTGAGCTCTATCTGGTTGCCGCGCCGGTCCTGGCAGAGCTTGAGCACGGAGCCGAGATAATCGTCCGGGGTGAGGATGGTGGCCCGGATCCAGGGCTCGCGGATCTCCTCGATCTTCACCACGTCCGGCATGTCGGCCGGATTGTGCAGATCGATCATGGAGCCGTCGGTCATCTCGATCTGGTAGATCACCGATGGCGCGGTGGCGATGAGGTCGAGGTTGAACTCGCGCTCCAGCCGCTCCTGGATGATCTCCAGGTGCAAGAGCCCGAGGAAGCCGCAGCGGAAGCCGAAACCCAGCGCGGCGGAGGTCTCCATCTCGAACGAGAAGCTGGCGTCGTTGAGGCGCAGCTTGCCCATGGCGGCGCGCAGGTCCTCGAAGTCGGCGGCATCCACCGGGAACAGGCCGCAGAACACCACCGGCTGCGCCGGCTTGAAGCCCGGCAGCATCTCCGCGCAGGGGCGCTTCTCCTCGGTGATGGTGTCGCCGACGCGGGTGTCCGCCACCTCCTTGATGGAGCCGTTGAGGAAGCCGATCTCGCCCGGCCCGAGCTCGGTCATGGCCACCATCTTGGGGGTGAACACGCCGACGCGGTCCACGTCGTACACCGCGTCCGAGCCCATCATCTTGATGCGCTGGCCCTTCTTGAGCACGCCGTCGATGATGCGCACCAGAACCACGACGCCGAGATAGGTGTCGTACCAAGAATCCACCAGCAGCGCCTTCAGCGGCGCCGCGCGGTCGCCCTGGGGCGGCGGCAGGCGGGTGACGATGGCTTCCAGCACCTGGTCGACGTTGAGCCCGGTCTTGGCGGAGATGCCGATGGCGTCGGAGGCGTCGAGGCCGATCACGTCCTCGATCTGCGCCTTCACCTTCTCCGGCTCTGCGGCGGGCAGGTCCACCTTGTTGAGGACCGGCACGATCTCGTGATTGTTGTCGATGGCCTGGTAGACGTTGGCGAGCGTCTGCGCCTCCACGCCCTGGGAGGCGTCCACCACCAGCAGCGAGCCCTCCACGGCGGCGAGCGAGCGGTTCACCTCATAGGCGAAGTCCACGTGCCCGGGGGTGTCGATGAGGTTGAGGGTATAGGTCTCGCCGTCGTGCGCCTTGTAGGACAGGCGCACGGTCTGCGCCTTGATGGTGATGCCGCGCTCGCGCTCGATGTCCATGCTGTCGAGCACCTGGTCGGTCATCTCGCGCTCGGAGAGCCCGCCGGTGATCTGGATCAGCCGGTCGGCGAGGGTCGACTTCCCGTGGTCGATATGGGCGACGATGGAGAAGTTGCGGATATGCTTCTGGGCGCTGGCGGTCATCCGCGCCGCATAGCATCGGCCCGAGGCGGCCACAAGGCGGGGCGGCAGGCCGCGGAAGGGAGAGAAGGCATTGTCTGCTGCGCAGCAGTCTTGCGCTGGACCCCGGCTCTGCGCTCCGGCTGCGCCGTCGGTTGGCCGGGGAACACCTGCGTGCCCCGGCCGACTGGAACGGCGCCCAGCGCCGGGGAGGGAGAGCCGGGGCCCAGCGCAAAGACTCCGCCGCAGCAGGCCGAACCGGTCGAAGGCGAAATCCGCCGCAGCGCCCCCGCCCCTTGCCACGCCCGCCGCCAGCGGCTTCATTGGCCGCCTCCTCCTTCTGCGGCGCACCATGGACCCGATCGCACCCCGACCCCTTCTCGCCTGCGGCCGCACGCTGACGCTCGGCCCGCGCACCCTCGTCATGGGCATCCTGAACGTGACGCCGGATTCCTTCTCCGACGGCGGCCGCAGCGCGGCGCCGGACGATGCGCTCGCCACGGCCCGACGCCTGGCGCAGGAAGGCGCGGACATTCTCGACGTGGGCGGGGAATCCACCCGCCCCGGCCACACGCCGGTTCCGGAGGACGAAGAATGGGCGCGCATCGCCCCGGTCCTGGAGCGCCTCGCCGCGGAAAGCGCACTGCCGGTATCGGTGGATACCTATAAGGCGGTGGTGGCGCGCAAGGCGCTGGCGGCGGGGGCGGTGATCGTCAATGACGTGTGGGGCTTCATGCGCGACCCCGACATGGCGCAGGCGGTGGCGGACCATGGCGCCGCCGCCGTCCTCATGCACAACCGCACCGAGGTGGACGAGAGCCTCGACATCGTCGCGGACATGCTCGCCTTCTTCGCCCGCGCGCTGGAGCGGGCCGACAAAGCGGGGGTGAAGCGGGAGAAGATCGTGCTCGATCCCGGCATCGGCTTCGGCAAGAGCTTCCCGCAGAACCTTGCCGCCATCCGGCGCCTGCCGGAGCTGCGCGTCCTCGGCCTTCCGCTGCTGCTGGGAACCTCGCGCAAGTCGCTGATCGGCAAGGTGATCGCCACGGAACCGTCGGAGCGCCTGCCGGGCACCATCGCCTCCAACGTCATCGGCGCCATGGCCGGGGTGGAGATCGTGCGGGTGCACGACGTCGCCGCCCATGTCCAGGCGCTGCGCGTGGCCGAGGCCATCCGCGATGCCCGGTGAGGCGCCCCGTCGCGCCTTCCTGTGCCTCGGCTCGAACGTGGGCGACCGCGCGGCGGCGCTGAGCGCGGCGCGCGCGCGGCTTGAGGCCTCCGGCGTACGGATAGCCGCCGCCTCTTCGCTCTACGAGACGCCGCCCTGGGGCCCGGTGCCGCAGGGGCCCTATCTCAACCAGGTGGTGGAGGTGGCGTCCCCCGTGGGCCCGCGCGCGCTGCTGGACCTCGCGCTCGGCATCGAGCGGCAGCTCGGCCGCGATCGCGCGCGGGAGGTACGCTACGGCCCGCGCCGCATCGATATCGATATCCTGTGGTTCGACGGCGCGACGATCGCGGAGGAGGACCTGGAGATCCCCCATCCCCGCCTCATGGAGCGGGCCTTCGTGCTGGTGCCGCTGATCGAGATCGCGCCGGATTTCTCCGCCTTCGGCATCAGCGCGAGGGCGGCGCTGGCGGGGCTCGACGCGAGTGGCATCCGCCGCGTGGAACCATCAAGCGCGCATGAAAAAGGCGCCGCCCCATCCTGAGGACGGGGCGGCGCCGCTTCTATCACCGTCCGAGCTAGGCCCGGGCCGGCGGCAGGTTTCACATGGTGCGGACGTTGGTGGACCAGGTGTCGATCTGGCGCTTCGCCTCGTCCTTGGCATAGCCGTAGCGCTCCTGGAGCTTGCCTTCCAGGATCTCGCGGTTGCCGTTGATCTGCGTCAGGTCGTCGTCGGTGAGCTTGCCCCACTGCGTCTTGACGTTGCCGGAGATCTGCTTCCAGTTGCCCTCGATACGATCCCAGTTCATGGCTCGTCCTTTCAATGGTTGGAAGATGCCGGGACAACGCGCGGCGGGCACCGCCGGTTCCCGGCGCGGCGAGACGACACGGAGCAGGAAGGGACAGGCGCGTGGTGCGACACGAGGACGATGCGGCGCTGGCCGCGCGCGTGGCGAAGGGGGAGCGGGCGGCGCTGGCGCGGGCCATCACGCTGGTGGAATCGCGGCGGCCGGATCACCGCCAGCGCGCCGAGGCCCTGCTCCAGGAGCTCCTGCCGCGCACCGGCGGCGCGCGGCGCGTGGGCATCACCGGAGTTCCCGGGGTGGCAAGTCCACCACCATCGACGCGCTCGGCACCTATCTGACCGGCCAGGGCCACAAGGTGGCGGTGTTGGCGGTGGACCCCTCCTCCACCCGCACCGGCGGCTCCATCCTCGGCGACAAGACGCGCATGGCGCGCCTCTCGGTGGACCCCAACGCCTTCATCCGCCCCTCCCCCTCCAGCGGCACGCTGGGCGGCATCGCCGCCAAGACGCGCGAGACCATGCTCCTGTGCGAGGCGGCGGGCTTCGACGTGGTGCTGGTGGAGACGGTCGGCGTCGGCCAGTCGGAGACCGCGGTGGCCGACCTGACCGACACCTTCCTGGTGCTGATGCTGCCGGGCGCCGGCGACGAGCTGCAGGGCATCAAGAAGGGCGTGCTGGAACTGGCCGACATCGTCGCCGTGAACAAGGCGGACGGCGACAATATCGCCCGCGCCAAGGCCGCGGCCGGCGAATACCGCGCCGCGCTGCACCTGCTCGGCCCGCGCACCGAGCACTGGTCGCCGCCCGTGCTCACCTATTCCGCTCTGACCGGCGCCGGCATCGCCGACATCTGGGAGCAGGTGGAACTGCACCGCAGGAAATGCGAGGGGTCGGGCGCCTTCGCCGCCACCCGCAGAGCACAGCAGGTGCGCTGGATGTGGACCCTGCTCAACGAGCGCCTCGCCGCGCGGGTCACCCATGATCCGGCGGTGAAGGCGCGTCTGCCCGAACTGGAGCGGCAGGTGGCGGAGGGCATCCTCGCCCCGGCCTTGGCGGCGGCGGAGATCGCCGGCCTGATCGGGCTGTGAGGCGGGCATGGGCCGGCCCGTCCTCCTCGTCACCGGCTTCGGCCCGTTCCCCGGCGTGCCGGCCAACCCCTCCGCGACCCTGGCACGGCAGGTGGCGCGGCTGCGGCGGCCCGCTCTGGGACGCTTCGAGATCAAGGTCGCGGTGCTGCCCACCCGCTGGGACGGCCTCGACGGGCTCGAAGTCCGGATCGCGCGGGAGAAGCCGGCGGCGGTGCTCCTGCTGGGGGTCGCCTCGCGGCGGCGGAGCGTCTGCGTCGAGG
>NZ_JBNFNU010000083.1:0-13493 GCF_057364445.1 Xanthobacter sp. BG11Y11_SDJG | reverse complement strand
GGGCGCGCCGCTCGGCGCGATGGTCCTGGAAATCGCCGGGGCACGCGCCTCCGTGCGGGGTCCTTTTCCGCCCCGGCGCGGCGCCGTGACGGTGGAGGCCGAGACCGCCGGGATGCGGCTGACCGCGACGGTCGAGGGCGGGCGCGGTTCCGGCGGCCTCCTCGAAGGCATGCTCGACGGCCGGCGCTGGCGCGCGCTGGTGCTGCCCGATGCGGTGGAGGTGATCATCGACGGCGCGCGCGCGGAGGTCTCGCGCCGGGTGCGCGGCGGCCCGGACGAGGCGGAGGCGACCGACTGGGCCAGCGCCGAGATTCCCGGCCTCGTGGTCGCGGTCGCGGCCAAGGCGGGCGAACGGGTGGCCCGCGGCGACGTGCTGGCGGTGATCGAGGCGATGAAGTTCGAGAACCCCGTCACCGCCCCGCGGGACGGCATCGTCGCCGAGATCGTCTGCCGGGTCGGCGAGCAGGTGGAGGCGGGGCAGAGGCTGGTGCGCCTCGCCCTGTGAGCGCCGGCCTCAGGCTGGCATCCGGAAGTCGAGGAAGCTCCGGGTGGGGAAATCGTAGAGCCGCCCGGTGTCCTCGCACGCCGGCAGGCACAACGGTACGATGGCGGCGGCGGCCTCCTCCGCGGTCGGTAGCGTGCGCGGGTCGTCGAGCGACAAATCCGCCACGATCCGCTTCAGCTGGACACCTCCAATAACTGCATTCGTCGCGGTGACTGCCCGCGCCAATGCGGGTGCGCCAGGTGTGGACGGGATGACCTTCGGACAGATCGAGGCGGCGGATATAGACGCGTGGCTGGCGAGCTTGCGCGAGGACCTCGTCTCGAAGTCCTACCAGCCTGATCCAGTGCGGCGGGTGATGATCCCAAAGCCTGGCGGCGGCGAACGTCCGCTTGGCGTCCCGACGATCCGGGACCGGGTGGTTCAGGCCGCAGCCAAGATCGTGCTGGAGCCGATCTTCGAGGCGGACTTCGAGGACGGTGCCTACGGCTATCGGCCGCGTCGGAGCGCGATCGATGCCGTCAAGGAAACGCACCGGCTGCTATGCCGGGGCTATACCAGGGCTATACCGACGTCGTCGATGCCGACTTGTCGAAGTATTTCGACACGATCCCGCACGCGGACCTCCTCCGATCGGTGGCCCGCCGTGTCCTCGACCGGAATGTGCTGCGGCTGATCAAGCTGTGGCTGCAAGTGCCGGTCGAGGAACGGGATGGCGACGGGAAACGGCACATGAGCGGCGGCAAGAGCAGCGCTCGCGGCACCCCCCCAGGGTGGTGTCGCCAGTCCGCTGCTCTCCGTCATTTACATGAACCGATTCCTGAAGCATTGGCGGTTGACGGGGCGCGGCGAGGTGTTCCACGCACATGTCATCTCTTATGCCGACGACTTCGTCATCCTCAGCCGCGGACACGCGGAAGAGGCTCTGACCTGGACGAGGGCGGTGATGACGAAGCTCGGGCTGACGCTCAACGAGGCGAAAACCTCGGTGAAAAATGCCCGGCGTGAAGGCTTCGACTTCCTTGGCTACACACTGGGACCGCGCCACCTTCCCAATGGAGGTCGCTGGCACCTGGGGGCGAGCCCGTCCAAGAAGAGCGTGCAGCGGGTCAAGGTGAAGATCGGCGAACTTCTGGTGCCCGGCAACAAGGGCGCTTGGGACGAAGTGCGAGCACGGTTGAACCGCGTTCTGCGCGGTTGGTCGGCCTACTTCTCCTACGGCGCCCTCGCGTCGGCATACGAGGCCGTCGATCAGCATGTGTATGACCGAACGCGGCACTTCCTCCGTCAACGACACAAAGCGCAGGGGCGTGGAGCGGACCGGTTCTCTCGAGAATATGTCTACGGGGAATTGGCCGTCCGATGCCTTCGACGCGAGCGCAGTCGGTCGTCGCCGTGGGCCTTGCGGTGAAACCAGTCGGAAAGCCGGATGCGGGAAATCCGCACGTCCGGTTTGATGAGCGGGGACGGGAAACGGGGCAATGCCACCGCGCCCGTCCTCGACTCTACAGATCGCCCAGGCGAGCCTCACCATTTCGGAAGGCGGCAAGGCGATCGGCGCCATCACGGTCGGCTTGCTGATCTTCGTCATGGTCCACGGGGCCGACGTGCAGGACCGCGACGGTGCTCCCGACCTGCTCAGGGCGATCCGCTCCCGCCATCCGTGGCTGCGCCAGGTCTTCGCCGATGGCGGCTATGCCGGCGACAAGCTAAAGGACGCCATGGCCGGCCACGGACGCTGGACCATCGAGATCGTCAAGCGCTCCGACGCGGCCAAGGGCTTCGTCGTCCTGCCCCGCCGCTGGGTGGTCGAGCGGACATTCGCATGGCTCGGACGCTGCCGCCGCCTCGCAAAGGACTGGGAGAAATCCATCGAAAGCGCGACCGCCTTCGCCCACATCGCCAGCATCCGCATGCTAACACGCCGCATCGTAAGACATTGCAAAACCGCGTGAACTTTTGAATCCGGCTCTTAAGGCTCGGGTGTCGAATCCTCGAAGGAAAGCAACGCCATGAAGAAACCTACCACATCGGCAGCGGTGACACCGTCTGCGCTCGTCGAGGCAGCTGTGGACGAGGTCCGCGCCAGCTTCGAACGCCTGTGCCTGACGGCCGGGCTGGCCACTCTCACCGGTATGATGGAAGAGGATGCGGCTCGGCTCTGCGGCCCGCGCCATGGTCGCGGTGGCGATCGGGAGGCTCATCGTTGGGGCAGAGCCAAGGGAAAGATCGGCTTTCACGGCGGCAAGGTCGAAGTCGAGCGCCCTCGGGTTCGTGCCCGCTCGGCGGTGAGATGCCCCTGCCGAGCTGGGCGGCGGCGGTCGACGAGGATCTTCTCGGCCAATGGGCGCTCAATCTGATGCTGATGAACGTGTCGACCCGCAAGTTCGGCGGCGCCGTCCGCCTGCCCGGCGGCGACATCCCCGCCGAGCGGGGAGCCGGCGTGACCCGATCGGCGGTGTCGCGTCGCTTCGTGGCGCTGTCGGCCGAGACGATGAAGGCGTGGATGGCCGCCGACCTCTCCGCGCTGGATCTGCTGGTCATCCAGATCGACGGCATCCACATCGCTCAGGACCTGATCCTGCTGGCGGCGGTCAGCGTCGACGGCAACGGCGACAAGCACCCGCTCGGGGTCATGGAGGGGGCAAGCGAGAACGCCGCCGTCTGCCAGGCCCTGCTCGACAACATGGTCGGCCGGGGCCTCGACCCCGCCGTCTGTCGCCTGTTCATCATCGACGGCTCGCGTGCCCTGTCGAAGGCGATCCGCAACAGCTTCGGCCGAAGTGCGCCGATCCAGCGCTGTCAGGTCCACAAGGCCCGCAACATCACCGAGCGCCTGCCGAAATCCCTGCACGCCTCGGTGCGCAGGGCTCTTCGCCAAGCCTGGGAGCTGGACGACGCCGACAAGGCCGAAACGCTGATCCGCAATCTCGCCCGTCGGCTCGAGCGCGAGGCTCCGGGTGTCTCGGCCAGCCTCCTGGAGGGCCTCGACGAGATCCTCACCGTCACGCGCCTGCGGCTGCCGACCGAACTGCGGCGCTCGCTGGCCTGCACCAACATCATCGAGAACATGAACGGCACCATCCGGCGCGTCTGCCGCAACGTGAAGCGGTGGCGGGATGCGGCCATGGCCCTGCGCTGGACAGGGGCCGCCATGATCGAAGCCGCCAAGGGCTTCCGCCGACTGAAGGCCCACAACCAGTTGCCCAGCCTGCGCGCCGCCCTTCTCGCCCATCAGGCCGAGTGCGCCGTCGGCGCCGGCCTTGACCCTGTCCGCGAGGCTGCATAGCCTCCTCAACCAGCCACGTCCGCCGCGCTCTTTTCAACATCGGGTGGGACATCCCCACGGGGACCTTGAACATCAGCATGTGATCGAAGGCGGGCCTGCCGCCCTTCGACCGGTCCGCGCGCAGCACAGCGGCTTCCAGTGCAGGTCGAAACATCTCGAAATCGACCAGCGCCTTCACCCGCTCCAGATCGTCGCCCTTCGCCAACAGTGCCGCCATCCGATCATCGAAGTCGAAGAAACTCGGCGATTGATCCACCATGCCCGCGATCCGCCTCAAAAAGCAGCGAGAGAATCAGCCCAACGCCGATTTGCACAGGGGTTTTGGAGGCCTCCAACTGGCGGATGGCTTGCTGCGCGTTCTCTTTCCATGACCACGACGCGCGCCGAAGGGGCCGTGTCGTTTGGCGATGCTGATGGCCAGTCATACTCGAACGCCTGCTTTCCCTTTGCAGCCCACAGGCTTCGCGCGTGATCGCCGTGATCGCCTTGCAGCTTGTCGGCCATCCAGAGCAGCGCGCCGAGGATGATGGCGCGGTCATCGCCGGTCAGGTCCACGATGCCGGCCTTGACGACGAGGCCGCCGAGTTCGATCAGATGCCGGGTGCGCTTGCGGCGCTCGACCTGCCATGTGCGCATGTCATGTCGAGCCCGCGCCGCCTGATGCCGGTTGCGCGCCGCCCGATTGTGCCGTAGCGCCGCCCGCGTCGCGGTGAGGCGCCGATGCAGGTCGCCGCGCCCGGCCGTGAAAGAACGCGGCCCCGCGCTTCGCCCATGCCTCCCTCTTTCCGGCATCCTTCGTCTCGGCCAGCACGATCAGCGCGCCCGCCAGTTCGTCGGGGCTGAGGGCGTCGGCGCCGGTCGAAATGACCAGTTCGCCAAGCTGCTGCACCTTGCGGGCTTTCAGGTCTCGCGTCTTGTCTTCGAGCGACCTCAGTTCCGCGTCGAAGTCCCGTGGCTTGCGCATCATGTCCTCCATAAGTTGTCGATGGAGCGATGATAGTTGAGCCTCTGCCGGAATGCTGTAAGGTTGCCGGGACGGTGTGGCACGGCCCGGTCCCTCCCGAGATTTTTTCGAGGGAGGGCGCGCTTATACGTCGTTCCGACGTGCGCTTTGTCGTGCAAATGATCTGATCGCGATGGCGATCTATCATCTCCATGTCAAGGTCATTGGCCGTAAATCCGGTTCGAGCGCGGTGGCGTCCGCCGCCTACCGCTCGGCCTCGCGGCTGCGCGACGAGCGCATTGACCGCGTGCAGGACTTTTCCGCCAAACGCGGCGTCGTCCATTCCGAGGTGCTGCTGCCGGAGAACGCACCCGAGCAATGGAGCGACCGCGAACGGCTCTGGAACGATGTGGAAGCCTTCGAGGTCCGCAAGGACGCCCAGCTTGCCCGCGAGGTGGAGTTCGCCCTTCCGCGCGAGATGACGCAGACGCAGGGCATCGAACTCGCCCGCGACTTCGTGCGGTCCGAATTCGTCGATCAGGGCATGATCGCCGACCTCAATGTGCATTGGGACAGGGCCGAGGATGGGAGTCCCAAACCCCACGCCCATGTCATGCTGACCATGCGTGCGGTGGACGAAAACGGCTTCGGCCCGAAGGTGCGGGACTGGAACCGCACCGAGATGGTCGAACGCTGGCGGGAACGCTGGGCCGCGCTCGCCAACGAACGGCTGGCCGAACTCGACATCGACGCACGGATCGACCATCGCAGCCTGGAGGCCCAGGGCATCGCGCTGGAGCCACAAAGCCAGATCGGCGCAACCGCGCAGCGGATCGAGGGCGAAGGGATCGAAGCCGCCGACCGCGCGGAAATGCACCTCGAGATCGCGCGCGGCAACGGCGAGCGCATCATCGCCAATCCAGCCCTGGCGCTGGACGCCATCACCCATCAGCAATCGACCTTCACGCGCCGGGACATGGCGATGTTCGCGCACCGGCACAGCGACGGGATCGACCAGTTCAATGAGGTGATGAGCGCGATGCGCACTTCGCCCAATCTGGTCGAACTCGGCAAGGACGGACGCGGCGAGGACCGCTTCACCACGCGCGAGATGATCGAGGCCGAACAGCGCCTGCACCGCGCCGCTGAATTGATGGCCGACCGCGAACATCATGAAGTCAACGACAGGGACAGAGCGGCGGCGCTTGCCCGTGCGGAAGAACGCGGCCTTGTTCTGTCCGGCGAGCAGGCCGATGCGTTGGCGCATGTCACGGACGGGCGCGATCTTGGGATTGTGGTCGGCTATGCCGGGACGGGGAAGAGCGCGATGCTGGGCGTGGCGCGCGAGGCTTGGGAAGCGACTGGCTACGAGGTCCGGGGCGTGGCGCTGTCCGGTATCGCGGCGGAAAATTTGGAAGGCGGATCGGGCATCGCGTCGCGCACCATCGCCAGCCTGGAACATGGTTGGGGACAGGGCCGCGACGTGCTCACCGCCCGCGATGTTCTGGTGATCGACGAGGCCGGCATGGTCGGCACGCGGCAGATGGAGCGCGTGCTGTCCCATGCCGCCGAGGCTGGCGCAAAGGTCGTGCTGGTCGGCGATCCGCGGCAGTTGCAAGCAATAGAAGCCGGCGCGGCCTTCCGCTTGATTCACGAACGCCACGGCGGCGCGGAGATCGGTGAGGTGCGCCGCCAGCGCGAGGACTGGCAGCGCGACGCCACGCGCAATCTTGCCAGTGGTAAAACCGGCAACGCTCTTGAAGCCTACCGCTCCCACGACATGGTCCATGCCGCTCCGACGCGGGAGGACGCGCGGAAAAATCTGATCGAGCGCTGGGACCGCGACCGGCAGGCGCATCCAGACGATAGCCGCATCATCCTGACCCATACCAATGCCGAGGTACAGGAACTCAACGAGGCAGCACGCGAGCGGATGCGGGAGGCCGGCGATCTGGGCGAGGACGTGCGCGTCACGGTCGAGCGCGGCGAGCGGAACTTTGCCAGCGGGGATCGCGTCATGTTCCTGCAAAACGAACGCGGGCTTGGCGTGAAAAACGGCACGCTCGGCACCATCGAACAGGTCAGCGAACAATCCATGTCGTGCGCACCGATGACGGCCGTTCCGTTGCTTTCGACCTGAAGGATTACGACCGCATCGACCATGGCTATGCGGCGACCATCCACAAGGCGCAAGGGATGACGGTGGACCGCACCCATGTTCTGGCGACACCTGGGCTGGATGCCCATGGCAGCTATGTCGCCCTGTCGCGACATCGCGACGGCATGGAGCTGCATTACGGCCGCGACGACTTTGCCAATCAGGACCGGCTCGTGCGCACCCTGTCGCGCGACCGGGCCAAGGACATGGCGTCCGATTATGAGCAGATCGATCCGGCGCGGGATTACGCCGAGCGGCGCGGCATCACCTTCCGCGCCCGTGTCGCCGAGATCGTGCGCAGACTCGTGCCCGAAAAGCTGCGCGACCGGATCGACGGGATGCTCGACGGGGTGCGCTCCCCGCAGACGCTGTGCCCGGCGGGAATGGTGTGCAGCGGCTGGAAAGGGAGGGGCCGCAAAGTGCGGCGGCGGAAGACCCGGAGGTGTCGTTGCGCCGCGCCCGCACCGATGCCCTCGTGCGCCATGCCCGCGCCATCGATGCGATCCTCAGCGCCGGAGACGCGGAGGGCAAGGCAAGTCCTGTACAGATGCGGGAACTGACCGAGGCCCGCAAGGCCTTCGAGGAGGTTCGCCCGTATGGCTGGCGCGATGCGGAAGCAGCCTATGTCAAGAACCCAGACCTTGTCCGCGAGACGGCGGTCGGCCAGGTTGCTCGTGCCGTGCGCGCCGTCCAGCTCGAAACCGAAATCCGCACCGATCCCGGCCGCAATCCGGGTTGGCGGGCCGACCGCTTTGTGGAGCGCTGGCGGAAGCTCGAACAGACCAGCCAGCGCCAGTATCAGGCGGGCGACATCTCCAGCTACAAGGCGACGCGGGCAGAGATGGGCAATATGGCCAAAAGCCTCGAACGCGATCCGCAGTTAGAGTCCATCCTAGCGGGCCGCAAGAAAGACCTCGGCATCGGTATGGAATCAGGCCGTAGCCTCGGCCAGGAACTCGCCTTCACCCACGGTCTCGGCCTCGGCAGGGGACGCGGCATCGGCATCTGAACCCATCCGATTTGCCGCCGTTCCTGCGCCACAGCCCTGCGACGTGTTGAACCCTCTTGCGCGCGCGTAACCGCCTGACCTGACTGGTCCCAGCAGTTGTCAGAAACAGCCAGCATGAGGCAGGCCAGCCATGCGCCAACCAGACCGTATCATCCGCCTGAAAACCGTCCTTGCCTGGACCGGGCTGTCCAGGTCCACCATCTACCGCAAGATCGCCGAGGGCACCTTTCCCGCGCAGATCAGGATCAGCGTCAACGGTACGGGGTGGAAGGAGTCCGATGTCAATCGATGGATCGCCAATCCCGTCGGATGGCGTCCACGGAGCGAGTCCGACTTCGATGATTTCTGATGAGGGCGGAGGCATGGCCTTTGCTGCCGGTAGGGATGGAACCAGAACGGCGTCAGCCCTCAAGGCCGAGCCGCTGCGCAGGGGCGCTGAAGCGCCCGCCTTGACCGCCCGCCGCCGCTCCGGTCAGGGCTCTCCAAGCAGGCAAGGGCGGATTGTGGGCGCGGTCGCGCTCCCAATTCGGAACGAACAGGCGGCAGGGGCGGCACGATTATAATCCATTGGATCATCATTTCGATTGCATCGACTGAGTCAGTGGAGTAATATCAAACAAGGCAAAATCGGTTCCCGTCAGTGTCGTGGAAACCCCGGAGTTCCTGGCGGCGACGCGCAAGCTGATGGGCGATGACGAGCGTACTTTGCTGGTGGACTATCTGGCCCACAATCCCACGGCCGGCGATCTCGTTCCGGGGACAGGCGGCATCCGCAAGGTCCGCTGGGGGCTGGAAGGGCGAGGCAAGCGCGGCGGCGCGCGGGTGATCTACTTCTACCACGACGCCGACATGCCGCTCTTTGCGCTCACCGCCTACGCCAAGAACGAGCGGGCCGATCTGAGCCAGCAGGACAAGAACGACTTCCGCCAATTGACCATGCTGCTGGTGGACGCCTTCAAGAGGAGAAAGTGATGAACACAGTTGCCGACAGCATCCGGCGTGGCCTTAACGAGGCTCTGGCCTATGCCGAGGGCAAGGCCGACGCGAACGCCTATCGCGTCCATGTTCCCGAGCGGATCGACGTGAAGGCGATCCGCACGAAGCTCGACATGACGCAGGAAGAATTTGCCGGACGGTTCGGGTTCAGCGTCAACACGCTGCGCCATTGGGAACAGGGTTCGCGCCAACCGGAAGGGCCGACTCGCGCTTATCTTCTGGTCATCGACCGCGCGCCGAAGGCTGTTCAGAAGGCTTTGCAGGCAGCGTGACCCGTCCTATATGCCGCCGATACTTCGCCAACGCCGCACGCGTGAGTTTTATGCCTTCACAGGCTGAATCCCGTGCCGCTTCATGCCTGTTTGTCTCGAAAACACGGCAGGAAGCGGCATGGAAGACGACAGTGAATCAAGGCCGGAACGGTTCAAACCGGCCAACGACAATAACGGCCCGCAGGGCGAGCCGAGTGCGGAAACCTGGCTCAAGATCGACCGCGCAGCGCTGACGCTGGCCCGCATCATCGGCCGCCGCATGGCGCGAGAGGATTTCGAGCGGCTGACCGCCGCCAACGACAACAGGCCCAACGCATCCGAGGCGACGGGGGACGGGGCCGACAAGGAGTGAAAGGACCGCCCCGATGACTGCCCGTCCGATGCCGCGCGTTGCGCTCTATGCCCGTTATTCTTCCGACAACCAGCGTGACGCTTCCATTGAGGACCAGTTGCGCCAGTGCCGCGAGCGCGCCGCCCGCGAGGGCTGGACGGTCGCGGAGACCTATTTCGACCGGGCCATATCGGGCGCGTCCCTGATCCGGTCTGGCATCCAGTCCCTGCTTGCCGACGCACAGGCAGGGCGCTTCGACATGGTGCTGTCCGAGGCGCTGGACCGCATCAGCCGCGATCAGGAAGACGTGGCGGGCGTCTTCAAAACGCCTGCGCTTCGCGGGCGTGACCATCTTCACCCTGTCCGAGGGCGAGATCAACGAGCTCCATGTCGGCCTCAAAGGCACGATGAACGCGCTGTTCCTCAAAGACCTTGCCATCAAGACCCATCGCGGCATCAGGGGCCGTGTCGAGGCCGGAAAGATTGGCGGTGGCAACGCCTATGGCTATCGCGTCGTCCAGCAGCTCGACGCGCGCGGCGAGCCGATCCGTGGCGAACGCGAGATCATCGAGGAACAGGCCGAGATCGTGCGCCGCATCTTCCGCGAATATGTCGCCGGAAAGGGGCCGCAGCGCATCGCCGCCGATTTGAACCGCGACGGCATCCCCAGCCCCACCGGCAAGCGTTGGAACGACACCACCATCAGGGGCAACCGCATCATCAGTTCCGGCATCCTCAATTGCGAGCTTTACGTCGGCGTGATCCGCTGGAACCGGCAGAAGAAGCTGAAAAACCCCGATACGGGTCACTTCGCCTATCGGGTCAATCCCGAAAGCGAATGGATACGTTCGGAGGCTCCCGAGCTTCGCATCGTGCCGCAGGAGCTATGGGACGCCGCCAAGGCGCGGCAGGACGAGCTGACCGCTCGGTACAAGACCCAGATCGAGGCATCGCGCGAGGGCATGAAGCGCAGCCTCGCCCGAAATGGCGGCCTCAACGCCACCCATCGCCCGCGCACCCTGCTGTCCGGCCTGTTGTTCTGCGGCTGCTGCGGCGGCTCCTATGCCCGTCGCGGGCAGGACCGCTACGCCTGCACCAATCATGTGCTGGGCAATGGCTGCGACAACGCCCGCACCGTGGACCGCAAGGCTCTGGAAGCGCGTGTGCTGGCCGGCCTGTGCGAGCGAATGATGACGCCGGAGATCGCCGCCGAGGCCATGCGAGTCTATGCCGAGGAAACCAACCGGCTCAATCGCGACCGCCGAAACTCGGCCGAAGCCAGCCGCAAGGAACTGGGCGACATCACGAAAGCCATTGCCGAGATCGTGCGCGTCATCGAGCAAGGCGGGTATCACCGCGCCCTGTCCGACCGCCTGACCGAGCTTGAGGCCCGACAGGACAGCCTCACCGCCCGTCTCTCCGACGCGCCACAGGACGTTCCCGACATCCACCCCGGCATTGCCGAGACCTACCGGCGTAGGATCGAGCGCCTGACCGCCGCGCTCGACCACCCCGACGACGCGGCAGAGGCGGCCGAGGCGATCCGCGAGATCATCGACGGCATCATCATCACCCCCGGCCCGATGCGCCGCGACCTCTCCATCACCCTGCAAGGAGAGCTTGGCGCAATCCTCGATTGGATCGAACGCACCGGAAAACCCGGCCACAAGCCTGCGATTGACACCCCATCATCCCGTTTGTCGGTCTCGGTAAAAACCGGGGCTTGACCCGGGCATCCACGCGTCGCGGCCGGGCACAATCGTCGCAGCGTGGCGGTTTCAGGACACCACTCTGCCTGAAGATGGTGCGCCGGCACCGCCATGCGGCCTTTGCCCCGTGGCACAGGGATGCGGCGCCGGACAACCGCCCGAAACAGGGCGATATTCCTTGTCCCGCGGCCTCTTTCGCCACCAAAAGACCGCGCCTTTGGGCTAGTTTTTGGTGTTACCGGTTTATCGATTCGAGAATCCCAGCATGGCCGAACCCGTCCCCGCCGCTTCCCCCGACGACTACGGCGCGAAATCCATCCAGGTCCTCAAGGGCTTGGATGCGGTGCGCAAGCGTCCGGGCATGTATATCGGCGACACCGACGACGGTTCGGGCCTGCACCACATGGTCTATGAGGTGGTGGACAACGCCATCGACGAGGCGCTGGCCGGCTGGGCGAAGGAGGTCACCGTCACGCTGGAGGCCGACGGCTCGGTGACGGTCACGGATGACGGGCGCGGCATTCCCACCGATCTCCATCCGGAGGAGGGCGTCTCCGCCGCCGAGGTCATCATGACCCAGCTGCATGCGGGCGGGAAGTTCAACCAGAATTCCTACAAGGTCTCCGGCGGCCTGCACGGCGTGGGCGTCTCGGTGGTGAACGCGCTGTCCACGACGCTGGACCTCACCATCTGGCGCGACGGCAAGGAGCACTTCATGCGCTTCCGCCACGGCGATGCGGAAGCCCCGCTCAAGGTGGTGGGCGAGGCGCCGGCCGGCAAGCGCGGCACCAAGGTGAACTTCCTGCCGAGTCCGCAGACCTTCACCAAGATCGTGTTCGACTACGCCACCCTGGAGCACCGCCTGCGCGAACTGGCGTTCCTGAATTCCGGCGTTCTGATCGTGCTCACCGACGCGCGCGGCCCCGAGCCGAAGCGCGAGGAGCTGCACTACGAGGGCGGCGTCGAGGCGTTCGTGAAATATCTCGACCGCTCGAAGTCGGCGCTGATCCCGAAGCCGGTGGTGATCCGCGCCGAGAAGGACGGCATCACGGTGGAGGCGGCGCTTTCGTGGAATGACGGCTACCACGAAAACGTTCTGTGCTTCACCAACAACATCCCGCAGCGGGATCGCGGCACCCACTTCACCGGCTTCGCCGCCGCGCTGACGCGGCAGGTTCTGGGCTATGCCAATGCCTCGGGCATCTCCAAGAAGGAGAAGGTGGAGCCCACCGGCGAGGACTGCCGCGAGGGCCTCACCGCGGTCCTCTCCGTGAAGGTGCCGGACCCGAAATTCTCGTCCCAGACCAAGGACAAGCTCGTCTCCTCCGAGGTTCGCCCGGTGGTGGAGAGCCTGGTGGGCGAGGCGCTCGGCAACTGGTTCGAAGAGAACCCGGCCGAGGCGAAGAACGTGATCGGCAAGGTGGTGGAGGCCGCCGCCGCCCGCGAGGCGGCCCGCAAGGCGCGCGACCTCACCCGCCGCAAGAGCCCGCTGGACGTCGCCTCCCTGCCCGGCAAGCTCGCCGACTGCCAGGAGCGCGACCCGGCGAAGTCCGAAATCTTCATCGTCGAGGGCGATTCGGCCGGCGGCTCCGCCAAGCAGGGGCGCGACCGGGCCTTCCAGGCCGTCCTGCCGCTGCGCGGCAAGATCCTCAACGTGGAGCGGGCGCGCTTCGACAAGATGCTGTCGTCCGAGCAGATCGGCACGCTCATCACCGCCCTCGGCACCGGCATCGGCCGCGACGACTTCGACATCTCGAAGCTGCGCTACCACAAGATCATCATCATGACGGACGCCGACGTGGACGGCGCCCACATCCGCACCCTGCTGCTCACCTTCTTCTTCCGGCAGATGCCGGAGATCGTCGAGGCGGGGCACCTCTTCATCGCCCAGCCGCCGCTCTACAAGGTGGCGCGCAGCAAGTCCGAGACCTACCTCAAGGACGAGCGGGCGCTGGAGGACTATCTGATCACCGCCGGCCTCGACGAGGCCTCGCTCCACACCGCCGCTGGCGAGGTGCGCACCGGCGCCGACCTCGCTTCGGTGGTGGAGGTGTCGCGCCAGTTCCGCGGCGCGCTGAATGCGCTGCATCCGCGCTACAACAAGGCGGTGGCCGAGCAGGCCGCGCTCGCCGGTGCGCTGGAGGCCGAGGCGCTGGAAGGTCCGCGCGCCGCCGCTGCGGTGGCCGAGGTGGCGCGCCGGCTCGATGCGCTGGCGGACGAGACGGAGCGCGGCTGGACCGGCACCGCCGACGAGGCGGGGCTTCAGCTTCGCGCGCACCCCCGT
>NZ_JBNFNU010000082.1:0-13519 GCF_057364445.1 Xanthobacter sp. BG11Y11_SDJG | reverse complement strand
GTCCGGCAGGAGCGAGACGAAGGCGCGCTCCAGGTTTCGGCTGGCCCGGTGCGCGCCAGAAGGTCGGCCGGCGTGCCGTCGGCGAGGATGCGGCGCCGTCGACCCATCACCACCCGCTCGAAAGCGCGCCGCCTCCTCCATGTCGGCGGTGGCGACGAGGAGGGTCAGGCGCGGCCGGTCGGCGCGGATCTGCTCGACGAAGTCCCAGAACTGGCGGCGCGAGAGCGGGTCGACGCCGGTGGTGGGCTCGTCCAGCAGCAGCAGGTCCGGGTCGTGCACCAGCGCGCAGCACAGGCCGAGCTTCTGCTTCATGCCGCCCGAGAGCTTGCGCATGAGCCGGTCGGCGAACGGATCGAGGCCGGTCGCCGCGAGCAGCGGCGCGACGCGCGCGCCTTTGGCGTCGGCCTCCTCGCCGAACAGGCGGGCGAAGAAGGCGATGTTCTCCGCCACGGTGAGGTTGGGATAGAGGTTGCGCCCCAGCCCCTGGGGCATGAAGGCGATGCGCGGCTGCACCGCCTCGCGGGCGGCGGGGGCGGAAAAGTCCGCCCCCAGCACCTCGACCGTGCCGGCTTGGATGCGCTTGGCGCCGGCGATCAGGCCGAACAGCGTGGACTTGCCCACCCCGTCCGGCCCGACGAGCGCCACAGAGGCGCCTTCGGCGACGAGAAGGTCGATGCCGTCAACGGCCAGGGTGCGGCCATAAGCGTGGCGGATGCCGGCAAGGCGGATGGCCTGGGCCAGTCCGCCTGGGCCATCCCCTGCCGTTCCGCTCACTGCGCCGCCTCGCGCACGAGGTCGGATTCGAGCCAAGCCGGCCATTGTGCGGCGGGGTCGAGCCGCACGTAGCCGATGCCGGTGACGCCGGTCTTCACGTGCTCCAGATACTTCTCCACCAGCGCCCGCGGCACCCTGAGCTTGACGCGGAACATCATGCGGTCGCGCTCGCTCTGGGTCTCCACCTGCTTGGGCGTGAACTGGCCGCGGGCGGAGACGAAGGAGACGTTGGCGGGCACGGCGCGGTCCGGCAGCGGCTCCAGAATCAGCCGCGCCTCGGCGCCGATCCGGAGGGTGCCGGCCTGGGAGGCCGGCAGGAAGATGGTCATGTAGACGTCGGAGAGGTCCACCAGGGTCAGCACCTTGCCGCCCGCGCCGAGCACCTCGCCCGGCTCGGCGAGGCGGTAGATGACGCGGCCCGACTTGGGCGCGACGAGGGTGCCGTCCGCCACCAGCCGCTTCAGGCGGTCGACCTCGGCCTCGGCGGCGCGGATCGCGCTCTCGCTGGCGGCGAGGCTCGACTGGGCGGCGGCGAGCGCGGCGGCGGCGGTGAGCTTGGTGGTGCGATACTGGTCCACCTTCTGCTCGGTGGCGAAGCCTTTGGCCACCAGGGTCTCCTGGCGCTCCAGCTCCTTGGTGGCGAGGTCCAGCTCGCCTTTTCTCTGCTCCACCACATGGGTCGCGGTATCGCGCGACTGGGTGGCCTGGGCCGCCTGCGCCTCGGCGGTGCGCAGCGCGGCGGCGGTCTCCTCCACATCCATGTGGGCGACCACCTGGCCCGCCTGGACGAAGTCGCCTTCCTCGGCCAGCACGTCCACCACCCGGCCCGCGGCCTTGGTGGCGACGTCCACCTGGGTCGCCTCGATGCGGCCGTTTCCGGAGGCGAAGCCCGGAGGCAAGGCGCGGGCCCGGGAGGCGAGATACCAGGCCCCGGCGCCCCCTCCCGCGACCACGGCGAGCAGGAGCACGAGGATCACCAGCGTGCGCTTCATGGACAGCACCTCTGCAAATGCCACGACTCCGGCCGAGCGATAATCTCGCACGCCGTGCAGGCCGACGTAACTGCCCCACTTGGTCTTGGAGGTAGCTGCGGTGCAGCAGTACGGCCTTGATCGGGATCAACGGTGCCGGCGGGCGCGGCCGTTCCCGCGCACGATCGCCCGCCGGATGGCCCTCTCAAGCCGAGCTGAGGTCAGGCAGAACGCCCGGCCAGCGGGGGAGATGCAGGCCGGGCGCTCGCTTCCGACGCACGGCAGGCCATGCGCCGTCAGAAAGGGCGCTGAGAGCGCCGCACGCACGAGACCGGCATCTAGACCGGAAATTTCGGGTGCATGGCATCGCAAACGGCTGGTCCCTGCGTGCGGACCAGCCAGCGTCAGCGCCCCCGAAAGCTACCTCAACACCCGGCTTTCATTGGGCCGATGAACGCGACACGCAGAGTGCCTACCGCAAGGCGCCGGCGCTTCTTTTGACATGGATCAAATTTCTTGAAGGCGTTCCGCGCGGCGCGGCGGTCCGCTCGGCCGGCACCGCGCCTTTTCCGCAGCATCCGTGCGCGTCGGCCCGGTCGAACCAATCTTCGGCGCGGGCGTTTGGTCAGGGGGCCGCGATGTGTACCCTGACCGGGACAGCGCCGGCGGCGCACGGAAGGCGGAATCGATGTCGCGCTGGGAATGGGTCTTCAGAAACTTGGCGCGGCGCCTGTGGGTGCGCGCCAGCCTGATCGGCCTTATGGGCGTGGCCGCAGCCATGGTGGCGGCGGTGGCGGAAAGCTACATCCCGTGGCAGCTGCCCGGCTCCATCGGCGCGATGCGGTGGACGGAATCCTCAACATCATCGCCTCCTCCATGCTGGCGGTCACGACCTTTTCCCTCAGTGTCATGACCTCCGCCTATGGCTCTGCCACCAGCAACGTCACGCCCCGCGCCACCCGTCTGCTGATGGAGGACCGCGTAACCCAGAACGTGCTGTCCACCTTCATCGGCTCGTTCCTGTTCGGCATCGTCGGCATCGTCGTCCTGAAGACGGGGGCCTACGGCGACCGCGGACGGGTTGTTCTGTTCGTCGTCACCATCGGCGTCATCGTCCTCATCGTCGTGGCGCTGCTGCGCTGGATCGACCACCTGACCCGCCTCGGCCGCGTGGGCGAGACCACGGATCGGGTGGAATGCGCGGCCCGGTCGGCGCTGGAGGAGCGGCTCGCCGAGCCCTATCTGGGCGGCCGGCCGGGCGGCGGGCCTGAGGACGCGATCCCCGCGCGGGCGGTGCCGGTCTTCGCCGAGGCCATCGGCTATGTGCAGCACGTCGACATGGCGGCGCTGCAAGGCTGCGCCGAGAGGAACCGGGGCAGCATCCATGTGGCGGTCCTTCCCGGTTCGTTCATCGCCGCCCGCACCCCCGTCGCCTTCATCGATGCGCACTTCTCGGACGGGGACGAAATCGCCGAGGCCACCGAGGCTGTCCGCCGGGCCTTCGCCGTGGGCAGCGAGCGCAATTTCGACCAGGATCCGCGCTTCGGACTGGCGGTGCTGAGCGAGATCGCGTGCCGGGCGCTCTCGCCGGCGGTCAACGACTACGGCACGGCGATCGACGTCATCGGCCGGGCCACCCGTCTGCTGAGCCTGTGGGCGCAGGGCGGCGCGCCGCGTGACGAGGACGACATCCGTTTTCCGGACGTGCGGGTCCTCGCTCTGCGCTCCGATGACCTGTTCGAGGACGCCTTCATGCTCATCGCGCGCGACGGGGCCGCCATGGATCGAGGTGCAGCTGCGGCTTCAGAAGGTGCTCGCGGCCCTCGGCCAGCTGGGCGACGCCGACTTTCGCGCGGCCGCCGGGCGCCAGGCCGAACTGGCGCTGCTGCGGGCGGATGATGCGCTGCCCCTCGAGGCCGACCGCGTCCGGCTGCGCGCCGCCGTCGCGGCGGGATGGGGCGAGCTCGGCAAGGACTAAGCCGCCCCGGCGGGAACGATCCGGCCGCATCGTCATTGACTGGGCATATCCCCAGATCAAGGAGGTGATCATGTCCGGTCCATTGGACGGCAAGCGCATTCTCATTCTCGCCACCCACGGCTTCGAGCAGTCGGAACTCGAAGTGCCGCGCGACCGCCTGAAGGAGGCGGGCGCCAGGGTGGACGTGGTCTCGCCCGAGAGCGGCGAGATCAAGGGCTGGGACAAGAAGGACTGGGGCCGCCCGGTGAAGGTCGACCGGCCGCTCGCTGAGGCCCGCGAGGCCGATTACGACGCCATCGTCGTGCCGGGTGGCCAGATCAACCCCGACCTTCTGCGCGCCGAGCCCGCCGCGGTAAAGCTGGTGAAGGCCTTCTATGACGCCGGCAAGACCGTCGCGGCGGTGTGCCACGGCCCGTGGGTGCTGGTGGAGGCGGGCATCGCCAAGGGCCGGCGCATGACCTCCTACCATTCGATCCGCACCGACGTGGTCAATGCGGGCGCGCAGTGGGAAGATTCGGCGGTGGTGACCGATAACGGCCTCGTCACCTCCCGCAAGCCCGATGACCTGGACGCGTTCTGCGGCAAGATCATCGAGGAGGTCCGCGAAGGCCGGCACCAGCGCCGCGCGGCGTGAGCACGGAGCGGGGAGGGCGCAGGCGCGCGCCCTCCCCGCGGACCGGGCGATGGCGCAGGCCGCGCCGCTGATCTCTACTCGCTGAGCGTGATCGCGGATCGGCCGATGGCATGCCGGCGTGCGGACCGCTTGACGCCGCGCGGCGCAGGGACTTGTTTGTGCCCCTCCCGGCAGCCGCGAAAGGTCGAGCCCGATGTCGTCGAAGCAAGTGGATCTGTTCGTCATCGGCGGCGGCTCGGGCGGGGTCAGGGCGGCGCGCATCGCCGCCCAGCACGGTGCCAAGGTCATGATGGCCGAGGAATACCGCATGGGCGGCACCTGCGTGATCCGCGGCTGCGTGCCGAAGAAGCTGTTCGTCCATGCCGGCCGCTATGCGCACGATCTTGAGGACATGGCCGGCTTCGGCTGGCGGGTGTCCGGCGCCGAATTCGACTGGCTGACCCTGGTCGCCAACAAGGACAAGGAGATCGCGCGCCTCGAGGCGATCTACCGCACCAATGCGGAGAAGGCCGGGGTCGAGATCGTCGCCGCCCGCGCCGTGGTGGCGGGGCCGAACACGGTGCGCATTCCTTCCACCGGGCAGGAGATTTCGGCCCGCTATATCCTCGTCGCCACCGGCGCCAAGCCCGCGCTGGGGCCGGACATTCCCGGCCGCGAATTGGCCATCACCTCCAACGAGGCGTTCCACCTGAAGCGCTTTCCCGAGCGGGTGCTGGTGCAGGGGGCGGGCTATATCGCGGTCGAGTTCGCCGGCCTGTTCCGGGCGCTCGGCGCCGAGACCCACCTCGTCTATCGCGGCGGGCAGATCCTGCGCGGCTTCGACGACGACGTGCGCGCCCATCTCGCCTCAGAGATGACCAAGGCCGGCATCCACCTGCATTCCGGCGTCACGCTCACCGGCATCGAGGCCATCGCCGGCGGCAAGATGGTGACACTCTCCGACGGCGCCACGGTGGAGGTGGACGAGGTGATGCTCGCCATCGGCCGCAACCCCAACACCGCGGGCCTCGGCCTCGAGGCAGTGGGCGTGACGCTCGACAAGATCGGCGCGGTGGAGGTGGACGCGGCGTCGCGCACGTCCGTCCCGTCCATCTATGCGGTGGGCGACGTGACCAACCGGGTGAACCTGACCCCGGTCGCCATCCGCGAGGGCCACGCCTTCGCCGATACCGTGTTCGGCGGCAAGGCTTGGAGCGTCGACCATTCCGGCATCGCCTCCGCGGTGTTCTCCGAGCCGGAGATCGGCACGGTGGGACTGACGGAAGAGGGCGCGCGCATGGCCTGCCCAAAGGTGGACATCTACAAGACCACCTTCCGGCCGCTGAAGGCGACGCTCTCCGGCCGCGACACCCGGGTGCTCATGAAGCTGGTGGTGGACGCCACCGACGACCGTGTGGTGGGCTGCCACATCGTCGGCGAGGGGGCGTCGGAGATGATCCAGCTCGCGGCGGTGGCGATCGGCATGGGCGCCCGCAAGGCCGACTTCGACCGCACCGTGGCGGTGCACCCCACCGCCGCCGAGGAACTGGTCACGCTGCGCACCAAGTCGGCCTGAGCGGCCGGCCGTGCTGGGCGCCGCCGCTCAGGCGTGGTGGAACAGCCGGCCCTTCTCCGCCCACAGCACGGCGAGAAGGGCGAGGATGCCGAGGCCGGCATAGCCGAGCGAGATCGGCAGCACCGTGCCGTCGAAGGCGCGCCCGACGCCGAAGCCGATCAGCGCCGCCATCAGCGTGGTGTAGAAGCCGATGAAGGACGAGGCGGTGCCGGCCACCGCCCCGAGCGGCTCCATGGCGGTGGAGTTGAAGTTCGGCACCGTGAGGGCGAACAGGAACTGCGCCGCCGCCACCAGCGCGCAGAACAGAAGCAGCGGCGGGCGCCCGTCATAGGCCAGCGCCGCCGCCACCATGCCGAGCGACGCGACCACGAAGCCGATCACCCCGCCATGGGACAGCCGCCGCATGCCGAGCCTGCGCACCAGGGAGGCGTTCAGGAACGAGGCCGCCGCCATGATCGCCGCCACCGCCGCGAACACCACCGGGAACAGGTGGCCGAGCCGGTAGATGTCGGTGTCGAACACCTGCGAGGCCGAGCCCACATAGGCCATCAGCGCCCCCATCATCAGCCCCATGCCGGTGGCGTAGCCGAAGGCGCGGCGGTTGGTGACGGTCAGCACCATGCCGGCCCAGATGGCGCGCACGGAGAAGTCCATCCGGTAGTCGGGATGCAGCGTCTCCGGCATGCGCAGCGCGAACCACGCGGCGACGATGAGGCCGAGCGCCAGCATGGCGACGAAGATGAGATGCCATGAGCCGAACGCCAGGATCAGGCTGCCGAGCGCGGGCGCGACGATGGGGACGGTGAGGAACACCATCATCACGAGCGACATGATGCGGGCCATCTCGCGCCCCTCGAAGCGGTCGCGCACGATGGCGACGGCCATCACGCGGCCGGCCGAGGCGCCCACCCCCTGGATCACACGGGCGACGATGAGCAGGAAGAAGCTGTCGGTGACGAGCGCCAGCAGGCTGCCGGCGGCATAGACCGCAAGCCCGGCCAGCAGCGCCGGCCGCCGCCCGACCACGTCGGAGAGCGTGCCGTAGAAGATCTGCGCCACGGCGATGCCGATCAGATAGGCATAGACCAGGGCCTGCACGTCGTTCGGGTCGGCGAGGGCGAAGTCGGCCCGGATCGCGCCGAAGGCGGGCAGAAGGTTGTCGATGGAGAAGGCCGTCATGCCCATCATCAAGGCGATGAGGGCGACGAACTCGAGAAAAGGCGGCTTCAAAGGGCGGGCGGGCGCGCCGGTCTTGGGCATCGATCACTCGGACGGACGCGTGTCCCGCAACAGACACGGAGGGGAGGGGGCGCGCTCGGCCGCGGCAGGGCGCACGGGAGGCTTATGCCGCAATGCAGCGCGAACGCGGCTCACACATAGGCGATGCCGCGGCCGAGGAGAAGGGTCGCGATCCATGCCGAAAGGGAAAGCGCAGCATAGGTCCGCGCCCCGTCCGGCATCTCTCCGCGCCGCAGGGCGCTGGAGAAGGTGAGGTGAAATAAGCCGAGATTCAGGATGCCGAGGGCGATGAAGCCGAGCTTCACCAGGAACACCACGTTGCGCACCAGCGGCCCGGCCTCGGCGGAAAACAGGACGATGCCGGAGATGACCAGCAAAGCGAGCCCGGCCGCGGCCACCGGGATTCCGGCCCGCACGACGGTGCGCGCCGCCGGCATCCGCCGCAGCACGGCGACGTCAAAGGTGGCGATGGCGCCCACCATCAAGGCGGCGCCGAGCACATGGGCGAGGTTCGCGGCCGGATAGAGCCAGACGCTGGCGCGCGCCATCCGTCCGAGCGCCGATCCTTCCGCGAAGGCGGCGAGAGCGAGGAGCAGGTCCATGCCGCCGCCTCAGCGCAGTTCGACGGTTTTGCCATCCACGATGATGCGTTCCGCACGCATCTCGTTCGGGGTGCGGGTGGAGGGATAGCCGTAGACGCTGACGGTGACGCCGGGCTTGAGCATGTCTTCGCTGAGACCGCGCGCCTGCATGCGCGAGAGCGGCGCCAGCGTCGCCTCCCAGGTGGTGCCGTCATGCTTCAGCATCAGGTGGGCATGGGGATTGGCCCATTCCAGGTGCTCGACCGGCGCGGTGATGGTGAACGCCTTCTCGGTGTCGTAGCTGCCCCATCCGTGGTGGGCGAGGGCGTCGCCGGCGGCGACGATTCCGAACAGGGCGCCGGCGGTGACGACGAGACGGGCGAAGGTCATGAAGCAATCCCTGTCCGTGGGTCCGGCCGCGCCGAAGCGCGGTCCCGGGGAGTGCCCATAATGCCATCTCCGGCCTCCGCGTTGCGTCGTGGGGCACGCGCTCGGATCACAACGGCGTGCGCGCGCCGGCCGCAACCAGGCGTGGACTTTGCCGTGGGGGTCTCACTTTCGGGGGGCGCGTTCCTCGTGTATAAGCCCGCCTTCCGGTCCAGGGCGCGAACACAAGAGGAACGCGGCACGGGCCGGTCCGGCACGAAGGCGTGCTGGAACTCATCTTCAGGAGAGTGACATGGTGACCCGCCCGCAATCCGCATCCGTCCCTGGCGCCGAGGCTTCCCGCCGCGCCGAAGGCTGGCGTCCGGATAGCTGGCGATTTTATCCCGGCCTGCAGATGCCCGATTATCCGGACAAGGGTGCGCTCGCCGAGGTGGAAGCCAAGCTCGCCTCCTATCCGCCGCTGGTGTTCGCCGGCGAGGCCCGCCGGCTGAAGGCGGAGCTTGCGCGCGTCGCCAAGGGCGAGGCGTTCCTGCTCCAGGGCGGCGACTGCGCCGAGAGCTTCGACGAGCATTCGGCCGACAACATCCGCGATTTCTTCCGCGTCTTCCTGCAGATGGCGGTGGTGATGACGTTCGCCGGCGGCTCGCCGGTGGTGAAGGTGGGCCGCATCGCCGGCCAGTTCGCCAAACCGCGGTCCTCCGATACGGAGACCGAGAACGGCGTGACGCTGCCCAGCTACCGGGGCGACATCGTCAACGACATCGCCTTCACCGAAGCCGCGCGCGTGCCCGATCCGCGCCGCCAGATCGAGGCCTACCGCCAGTCGGCGGCCACCCTCAATCTGCTGCGGGCGTTCGCCACCGGCGGCTATGCCAACCTCGAGAACGCGCACCAGTGGATGCTGGGCTTCGTGAAGGACAGCCCCCAGTCCTCGCGCTACCAGGAGCTGGCGGACCGCATCACCCAGGCGCTCGACTTCATGCGCGCCTGCGGGATCAACCCGCAGAGCCACCCGGAGATGCGGACCACGGATTTCTTCACCAGCCACGAGGCGCTGCTGCTCGGCTACGAGCAGGCCATGACGCGCGTCGATTCCACCTCCGGCGACTGGTACGACACCTCCGGCCACCTGTTGTGGATCGGCGACCGCACCCGCCAGGCGGACCATGCGCACGTGGAGTTCTTCCGCGGCATCCGCAACCCGATCGGCATCAAGTGCGGCCCCTCGCTCTCGGGCGAGGGCCTCATCCGCCTGCTCGACATCCTCCAGCCCGACAACGAGGCGGGCCGCATCACCCTGATCTGCCGCTTCGGCGCGGACAAGGTGGGCGAGCATCTGCCCGGCCTCATCCGGGCGGTGGAGAAGGAGGGTCGCAATGTGGTGTGGTCGTGCGATCCCATGCACGGCAACACCATCAAGGCGGCGTCGGGCTACAAGACCCGCCCGTTCGAGCGCATCCAGTCGGAGATCCGCTCCTTCTTCGACATCCATGCGGCCGAGGGCACGTTCGCCGGCGGCGTGCACCTGGAGATGACGGGCAAGAACGTCACCGAGTGCACCGGCGGCGCCCGCGCCATCTCGGACGAGGACCTGCGCGACCGCTACCACACCTATTGCGACCCGCGCCTCAATGCCGAGCAGGCCATCGAGACCGCCTTCCTGGTGGCCGAGCTGCTCAAGCGCGAGCGCCTCGCCCGCGGCCGCCCGCAGGTGGTGGCGGCGGAGTGATCCGCCAAAACCACAGAAGGTGCAAAGTGGTTGCGGCGGAGTGATCCGCCGGGACCACGAAAGGTGCAAAAGTGGTTGCGGCGGAGTGATCCGCCGCGGCACGACAGGCACGACAGCAGCAGACGGCGGCTCCGGACGGGGCCGCCGTCTGTTTATGCTCAGGCCGGCAGATGCCAGTGCCTGCGGATCTCGGCGACGAAGCGGTCGATGAAGCTCGAATCCGCGAACTTGTCCCGGTAGGTCGCCAGCAGGTCGTCGTACCACAGGATGTTGGGGACGCAGCCGCATCCGTGCGGATCATGCCAGCGGCCGTCCGCGTCCACCGTTCGGATCTCGCAGCCGCAGATTTCCGCTTCCCGCAAAATGTTGCTGTAGTGGTCGTAGGAATAGAGGGTGCGCGTGCGCCGGAGGACGTCGCCCAGGGCGGCGGCATCGGGCGTGATCTGCTCGATCTCGCACGCCTCGACCCCGGCGGGCAACGGAAACCGCTCGCGCAGCGCGCGCCCCTTGTGGGTGAAGACGCAGTCCATGGTCTTCGGCACGCGCGGATCGGGATAGATCACCGCCGGGTCCACCAGCCCCGTCCACAGCACGCGCTCCGGCCCGAGCGGGCGGCCGATGATGGCGCTGACCACGTCGAGCTTGAGCGGGTCGTAGACGAAGACGAGGTCGTCGTCGGGGTAGCGCGTCTCGCCGCCGAGCAGACCGGGGTCGTTCAGCGCCCAGCGGATCACCCGGCGCGCCCCGAGCGGATTGCCGACGACGATCTCGGGATAGATGGCGATGGCATCGCCCACCGGGCCGAAATAAGCTGGCGTACGCCAGCGGCACGGCGGCAGGCCGTCCGCGGGAGCCCAGCAGGGCCCCGAGCCCGAGCCGGTGGAGCGCGCGGTTCGGGCGTGAGGTCTCGCAGGCGCGGCGGTCTGCGAGGGCGAGCGCCATGGCGGCGGCGTGGCCACGCGCGTTCAGGTGATGGCACAGCCGGTAAAGCGGGCCGCATGCCGGAACTGCGGTGCGTGAAGAGCCCTGCCCAGATGAGGAATGTCGGCGGGCGGCGCGTAGGGGACATCGCCGACCTCAAGGGGCGCGGTAGGCCGGGAAGAAGTCCGCATCCGCGCGCCCGGCGGATAGCCGCGCAAAGAGCACGGGATCGTTCACGATCCGCAGCATGTAGACCGGCTCGGACGCGTTGGTCCAGCGGGACTTGAAGGCGCGCAGTCCGTCCGGGCTGCCCTGCGGCAGGCCGCCCGTAAGCATGCGGATGTCGTGCGCCGCCGCATAAGCCTGCAGGCCGTGCATCAGCAGGTAGGACGCATTCCAGCCGAGCCCCTCCCGGGAGGTGCAATTGTGCAGCACCTGGAGCATGCCGCCGAAGACGACGGCGCAAGCCATGGCGGCGGTGGCGCCGTCGCGCACCACGCGGAAGAAGCGGGCGCAGTCGAGCCGCGCGATGCTCGCGAAATGGGCCGCGTCCATGTCGAAGAACCCGCCCGCGAGGCCCCGGCGCTCCACCAGAGACGCATAGAGGCCGGTCATGGCCATCCGCTCCGCGAACCCGGTGACCTCCTCGAACCGCGCGACCTCCGCGCAGCGGCCAGCCGGCGGCGCGCGCGCGCGCTGAGCGGCGGCGCCGGGAGCCGTGGATCGAAGGCGAAGTGGTGCTTGAACAGGCGCGCCGTGCCGGCGCGCACGGCCGGCACATAGCCCGGCTGCGCAATCACCGTCAGCGTCACCAGGTGACGGAAGTCCTGGACAAGGCTCTCCTCGTCCTCCGGGCCGGCGAGCCAGAGATAGGGAAAGGGGCTGATGCCGTCCTCGAACGGCGTCCCGCCGATGGGCCGGCGCAGAATGGCGAGGCGCCCCGAGGGGCTCATCTCCACCCCGCCCATGCGTGCAAACCCCTGCGCATAAGGCGCCGTATTGAACGGGCAGGGTGCCGGAGGCTGCGCCGGGACGTCCACCGGGTGGGCCGCGGCGCCTGCCAGCGCGTTCATGGCACGCCCGCCGCGGGCGTCCTCCGCTGCGGCGCCTTCACGCGGCGGCGTGCGACCTCGATCGGCTCCAGCCCTTGCATTTCCGCGCCGCCGCCCGCACTGCATCGCGCCATACCGCATCGCGGGATCGCGCATAGCCCGCGCCCGACACGTGGACGCGCATAATTTGCCGAGCCGTCCCGGACCAAGTCAAGCCGGCAGCCGCCCGTCTGCCCCGGCGCCGGCGGGGGCGCGTCCGCTATGGCCTGGCCGCAACGCCCGCAGTAAGTGTAAAAGCTCCGCTCGCGCCGGAGACCGCCATGTATCTCGCCTCGATCGTGCTGCTGATGGTGGTGCTGCCGCTCGGGTCGCTCGCCGCCGAATGGCTGCTCCAGGGCGGCGCGCTCGCCGCGCTGGCGCTGAAGTGGTTCGTGTTCTGGGGCGCGGGCGCGCGCCTGTTCGCCGCCGGGGTGAAGCAGGTGAAGGACCCGCTCTTCACCTCCCAGACCCTGCTCGGCGTGCCGGACCCCAAGGCCGCCGTGCTGGTGCGGGAACTGGGCTTCGGCAATCTCTCGATCGGCCTTCTCGGCCTCCTCTCGCTGCCGTTCCCGTCCTTCCTGGTGCCGGCGGCGGTGACCGCAAGCCTGTTCCTGGCGCTCGCCGGGGTGCAGCACGCTTGGCGCGGCGGCGGCAACGCCAAGGAGCAGATCGCCATGATCTCGGACCTCGGCATGGCGGCCGTGCTCGGCCTGCTGGTCGCCGCGATCCTGCTCTGAGGCGTTCGGCTCAGGCGCCAGGCGGGCGCAGGCGGAACACCTCGACGCCCACCGCCTCGGTCTCCGGGAAGATGTAGGGCTTCACGATCGACACCCGGCAGGCGTCGATGCGCGGGTCGGCGAAGCAGAAGGCCACCAGTTCCTCCACCCAGGTCTCCAGCAGCGGGGTGTGGGGGCGCTTCGGCCAGTCGCGCGTCACCAGCGCCCGGATCGGGTCGTAGTCGATGATGGCGGACAGGCTATCGCCGAGCCGCTCGCAGCGCGCATACATCTCCACGTCGACGATCACGCGGGTGGGGTGCTCGGGATGGGTCTCCCACGGGTGGAGGCCCACATTGATGTCGGTCTTCATGCCGCGGACGATGATCTTCTGGTGGCTCGCCGCCGCATCGAAGGCGGGGCGCGCCGCGGCGGCCGCAGCGGCAGAAAGGGTCATCTGGTCCTGCTTCATGCCCTGATCCGTCGGCTCCCGGCCGGTCTCCCGATCCCTGCGGCGTGCTGCACGCGCAACGCCCATACGGCCAAAGCCTAGCCCTGGATCGCTCGGCGATAAAGCCGGCGCAGTGTCGTCGCTCCGAGCGCCCGTTTTTCGCCGCGTGTCCGCCCGGCTGCGCCGGCCTCGGCCATATGGCGCCCCTCTCGCCAAGGGAGAAGGGGCCACGTCCCGGCCGGCGGGCGGGCCGAGCGCGCGCGATGCCTGCGCACGCCCCCTTCATTTGCCGGGCGAGATGTGACACACGGCCCTGCGCGGCCGCACGAGGCCGCGCGCCAGCGGAGGCGCGACCATGCGAGAGCCCCAGAGCGTCCCGAGGACCGCGCTCGTCACCGGCGCTGCCTACCGGATCGGCCGCGCCATCGCCCGCGACCTTGCGGCCCACGGCTACGGTGTGGCGCTGCACGCCAACCGCTCGGCCGAGGCCGC
>NZ_JBNFNU010000081.1:0-13698 GCF_057364445.1 Xanthobacter sp. BG11Y11_SDJG | reverse complement strand
TTGGGAAGCGGAGAGGGCGCGCGGCGGCGTGCCGGCGCGGCACTGGCCGCGCCGCTGCGAAGCGGCGGACCGCCTTGGCCGGGGGCCTCAGATGCCGAGCTTCGCCTTGAGGATCTCGTTCAGCGCCTGGGGGTTGGCCTTGCCGCCGGAGGCCTTCATGGCCTGGCCGACGAACCAGCCCAGCATGGTGGGCTTGGCCTGCACCTGCGCCACCTTGTCGGGATTGGCGGCGATGATCTCGTCCACCACCTTCTCGATGGCGCCGGTGTCCGTCACCTGCTTCAGGCCGCGCGCCTCCACGAGATCGCGCGGATCGCCCTCGTACTGCTCGCCGAGGATGATGACCATCACGTCCTTGGCGATCTTGCCGGAGATGGTGCCGTCGGCGATGAGATCGACCACGCCCGCCACCTGCGCCGCCGAGACCGGGGTCTGGGCGATGGAGACGCCCGCCGTGTTCGCATAAGCGGCGATGTCGCCCATGATCCAGTTGGCCACCAGCTTGGCGTTGCGCGCCACGCCCCCCGACTTCACGGCGGTCTCGAAATAATCGGCGGTTTCCTTCTCCGCCACCAGCACGCTGGCGTCATAGGGGGAGAGGCCGTATTCGGCGATGAAGCGCGCCTTCTTCTCGTCCGGCAGCTCCGGCAGGTGCTGCATCAGGTCCTCGACCCACGCCGCCTTCAGCACCAGCGGCAGGAGGTCGGGGTCGGGGAAATAGCGATAATCATGCGCCTCTTCCTTGGAGCGCATGGAGCGCGTCTCGCCCCGGTTGGGGTCGAACAGGCGCGTCTCCTGGTCGATGCTGCCGCCGTCCTCCAGGATCTCGATCTGGCGCCGCGCCTCCACCTCGATGGCCTGGCCGATGAAGCGGATGGAATTGACGTTCTTGATCTCGCAGCGGGTGCCGAGCGGCGCGCCGGGCCGGCGCACGGAGACGTTCACGTCGGCGCGCAGATTGCCCTTCTCCATGTCGCCGTCGCAGGTTCCGAGATAGCGCAGAATGGTGCGCAGCTTGGTCACATAGGCCTTCGCCTCGTCCGAGGAGCGCAGGTCCGGACGCGAGACGATCTCCATCAGCGCGACGCCGGAGCGGTTCAGGTCCACGAAGGAGAGGGTGGGCGACAGATCGTGGATCGACTTGCCGGCATCCTGCTCCAGATGCAGCCGCTCGATGCCGACCGTGATGCTCTCGCCGTCCGCAAGGTCCACGACCACGAAGCCCTCGCCGACGATCGGGCTCTTGTACTGGCTGATCTGGTAGCCCTGCGGCAGGTCCGGATAGAAGTAGTTCTTCCGGTCGAAGGTGGAGGCGAGGTTGATCTGCGCCTTCAGCCCGAGCCCGGTGCGCACCGCCTGGGCGACGCATTCTTTGTTGATAACCGGCAGCATGCCCGGCATGGCCGCGTCCACCAGCGACACATGGTCGTTGGGCGGCCCTCCGAAGGCGGTGGAGGCGCCGGAGAACAGCTTGGCGTTGGAGGAGACCTGGGCGTGCACTTCCATGCCGATCACCACCTCCCAGTCGCCGGTGGCGCCGGCGATGAGCTTCTTGGCCTCGGCGGGACGGGAATGCAGGGTCATGGTGGTCCTATGGTCCTGGGCGGCGGCGCGGGCGCCGACGAAATCCAAAAGCGGCACGGCCGCGTCCGGGGTTTCGTAAAACCCGCCGGGCGGTCTCTGGCAACCGGGCCGGGCGTCTCGCAGGCTCACGCCGCGCAAGCGAAAGGCCGCGCCCGCGTCGCAACGCAGCCGCGCCCGCGTCGCAACGCAGCCTCGCCCGCGCGCGCCGGAGGGCCCGCGCATGCCAAAGCGCATGCAAGCCAAAGCACGGCGGCTGCGGGATGACGCGAAGCGCCTGTCCCGAAGCCGAAGCGGGATCGCGTATTTTGTTACCGCAATCGTCGGCGGCCGCCCGCCTGCCGTCAAACCCCAAGTTTATTTCCAGCTGACCATGCGTTAAAGACCGCGGCACAAACGGAGTGTTCTGTGATGCGGCTGGCAGGCATTTCGATCGTCCGCGACGAAGCGGACATCGTTGAATCGTGGGCTCGTCATAATTGTTTTTTTCTTGATAAGCTTTACGTCGTCGACAATGGCAGCACCGATTCCACGCGCCAGATTCTGCGGACACTGATCGCCGAGGGTCTGCCGATCGAGATGGTCGACCACGGCACGCACGGCGCGTTCTATCAGGGCCGGCGCACCACCCGCCTCATGCGCCACGCGGTGGCGGACGGCGACTGGGACTTCATCTTCCCGCTCGACGGCGACGAATGCATCTGCGCCACGGACCGCGCCGCGCTGGAAGCCGAACTCGCCGGGTTTCCCGCCGATGTCCTGCCGAGCTTCCGGGAAATCCGGTACAAGCTCTCCGATCAGGACGATCCGGACGTCATCAACCCGCTGGAGCGCATCCGCCACATCCAGGAGCCGGCCTCGGCGCCCTTCAAGGCCATCGTGCCCCGGGCGCTGGCCGAGAACCCGGCCGCCGCGCTCTCCGACGGCAACCACCGCGTGCGCGTCGACGGCGTCGAAGTGCCCCGCAAGGTCCTGGAGAACGCGGCGCTGGCCCACTTCGCGCTGCGCTCGCAGAGCCAGATCGTCGCCAAACTGATGGTGACCTACATCACCTTCAAATCGCGCGAGGACTACAACCCCACTCTGGCCCCACGCCCGATCACCGCCGCCGGGGTCCTGTGCGAGGAGGAGGAGATCGCGCTCGGCCGGTTCGCCGACCTGGTGCGCGCCTATGAAGGCCCGGACCCGGCCGCAATCTACCGGCCCTTCACGGAGTGCCGCGGCGAGACCCGCCATCCGCACCTCGCGAAGACCTTCCCCTACCGCCGCACGCTGTGCGCCGTCGATGACCTCATCGCCGAGATGAAGGCGCAATCGGAGGAGGTGCGGACGCTGAAGAAGGACCTGTTCAAGGCCCGGATGGGACCGGTGCGCTACTTCTTCGTCCGCAAGTCCCGCTCCTTCACCAAGCACTGGCAGAAGCTGCGCGGACGGTAGGCGGGACCGCTTACAGCCGCGCGTTCTCGTAGGCGATGGTCTCGGCGATCAGGGTGCGCCAGAGGGCGCCGGCGATGCCTGGCGGCAGGCCCTTCTCGGCGGCGAGCGCCTCCACCTGGGCCACCACCTCCTCCACCCGGTCGGGCAGCAAAGCGGGAATGCCGTTCGCCTGCTTGACCTTCACCACCTCCTCGACCACCGCGAAACGCTCGGCGAGCAGGTCCACCATGCGCGCGTCGATGCCGTCGATGGCGCGCCGCGCGGCGGCGAGGGCGGCGGGCACCGCCCCGCCCTGCCCGATGGCGCCGTTCACCGGCGCCACCAGAGCTTTTCCACCGGGAAGCGGCCCGCCGCCTCCTCGATCACCTCGGCGAGGGAGAACAGCGTCTCCTCCTCGAACGGGCGGCCGATGAGCTGGAGGCCGAGCGGCAGACCGTCCGCCGAGAGGCCGGCCGGCACCGAGATGCCGGGCAGGCCCGCCATGTTCACGGTCACGGTGAAGACGTCGTTGAGATACATCTCCACCGGGTCGGCCTTCACCTTCTCGCCGATGCCGAAGGCGGGCGACGGGGTGGCCGGGGTGAGCACCGCGTCCACGCCCTGGGAGAACACGTCGTCGAAGTCGCGCTTGATCAGCGAGCGCACCTTCTGCGCGCGCAGGTAATAGGCGTCGTAATAGCCGGCGGAGAGCACATAGGTGCCGATCATGATGCGCCGGCGCACCTCCGGCCCGAAGCCGGCGGCGCGGGTGTTCTCGTACATCTCCACCACGTCGCGGCCGGGCACGCGCAGGCCGTAGCGCACGCCGTCATACCGCGCGAGGTTGGAGGAGGCCTCGGCCGGGGCGACGATGTAGTAGGCCGGCAGCGCATACTGGGTATGGGGCAGCGAGATGTCGACGATCTCGGCGCCCGCGTCCTTCAGCCAGGCCGCGCCGTCGCTCCACAGCGTGTCGATCTCGTCGGCCATGCCCTCGACGCGGTATTCGCGCGGAATGCCGATCTTCTTGCCCTTGATGGAGGCGCCCACCGCCTCCTCATAGTCCGGCACCGGCCGGTTCACGCTGGTGGAATCCTTGGGGTCGTAGCCGGCCATGGAGCGCAGCAGCAGCGCCGCGTCGTTCACCGTGCGGGCGAACGGGCCGGCCTGGTCGAGCGAGGAGGCGAAGGCGACGATGCCCCAGCGCGAGCAGCGCCCATAGGTGGGCTTGATCGCCCACCGTGCGGTGAAGGCGGCCGGCTGGCGGATCGAGCCGCCGGTGTCGGTGCCGGTCGCGCCGGCGCACAGGAAGGCCGCCACCGCCGCCGCCGAGCCGCCGGAGGAGCCGCCGGGCACGATGGGCGTGGTGTCGCCGTCGCGCCGCCAGGGCGAGACCACCGGGCCGAAGGCGGAGGTCTCGTTGGACGAGCCCATGGCGAACTCGTCATTGTTGAGCTTGCCGAGCATCACCGCGCCGTCGCGCCACAGGTTGGCGGTGACGGAGGATTCGTACTCGGGCACGAAGGTCTCGAGGATCTTCGAGCAGGCCGTGGTGCGCACGCCCTGCGTGGCGAACATGTCCTTGATGCCGAGGGGAATGCCCTCCAGGTGCCCGGTGTCGCCGGAGGCGATGCGGGGCATCGCTCTCCTTCGCCATGGCGAGGCGAGTGTGGGCGTCTCAGCACATAGGCGTTGAGGGCGCGCGCCTCCTCCATGGCCTTGAGATAGGCCTCGGTCAGCTCGACGGAGGTGAACTCGCCCATGGCGAGGCCTTCGCGCGCCTGGGTGAGGGTCAGCTGGGTGAGCTTGGTCATTCCACCACCTTCGGCACGGTGAAGAAGCCGCCCTCGGCCTCGGGGGCGTTGGCGAGCACCTTTTCCGGATAGTGGCCGTCGGTGACCACGTCCTCGCGCATGGGCAGGTCCACCGGCACCACGCTGGTGAGCGGATCGACGCCGGAGACGTCGAGGTCCGCCAGTTGCTCCACGAATTCGAGGATGGCGTTGAGCTCGTGGCTCAGATGGTCGAGTTCGTCCTCACGGACCGCGATGCGCGCGAGATGCGCCACGCGGCGGACGGTCGCCTGGTCGACGGACATGCTGTGCTCCCGAAAGCCGACCTGCGCTATAGCAAGGGGGGCTTCCCCGGCGCAATGGCGGCGGGCCCAGGTTGTCAGCACTCCGGCGATCGGCCTTCGGCTCCGCCCGACAATCCGTCCTCGCTTGGGCGGGGCCATTTGAATGCGCGGATGTGCTGGAGGAATGCAGCCATCGCCGCGCTGGGATGGTGTCGGTTCGGGTAATAGAGGAACCAGCCGGGCAGCCGCGGCGACCACTCCCGCAGGAGTTCGACCAGGCTGCCGTCGCCGAGATGCGGCCGCGCATAGTCCTCGAAAACATGGGCCACGCCCTGTCCCGCGAGCGCGGCCTTCAGTTCCTGGTGGGCGGAGGAGAGCGTCAGACGGCCGGCGGGATTGATCTCCAGGCGTTCGCCGTCCTTCTCGAACTGCCAGCTGACGAAGGTTCCGCCCGGAAAGCGCCGGCGGATGCAATCGAAGCCGACCAGATCGGACGGCGCCGCCGGCAAGGCCCGCTCCCGCAGATAGGCGGGGGACGCGACGATGGCATAGCGCAGCGGCGGCCCGAGGGGCACCGCGATCATGTCCTGCTCCAGCTGCTTGCCGAAGCGGACGCCGGCGTCGAAGCCCTGCTGGACGATGTCGACGATGGCGGCATCGCTGACGAGGTCGACCTTGATCTGCGGAAACGCCTGCATGAAGTCGAAGACCAGCGGGCACAGCACGTGATCGACCGCCGGGCCGGGCGCGTTGAGGCGCAGCGTTCCGGTCGGCGTCGCGCGCAGCTGGTCGAGGTCATCGATCGCCAGCCGGATTTCCCGGAAGGCCGGAACGAGGCGCGCATACAGCCGTGCCCCGGCCTCGGTCGGCGCCACGCTGCGGGTGGTCCGGTTGAGCAGACGGATCCCCAAAGCCTGCTCCAGGGCGCGGATGTTCTGGCTCAGCGCCGCCGACGAGACGCGCCGCTGCGCGGCCGCCGCACGAAAGCCGCCGCAACTGACGATGGCGACGAAGGCGTCGAGATTCTCCAGGCGCACAGGAGTCATTGCGAAGCAAAACTTATCAAGCTGATATGGAATGCGCAGCTTATCCGCGCAATGCTCCGCTGTCATCCTGGGGATACGGCTCACAATCCCCCCGCCACGGAGGCGAACGATGGCACCGATCACCTTGAACCGCCGCAGGATCATGCTGTCCGCCATGGCGGGCGCGGGCGGCCTCCTCGCCGGCCCGGGCGAGGCGCATGCCCAGGCGCCCCACCCCGCTCCGGTCCGCAATGCCGGCCACTACCGATTTCGCGTCGGCGACATCCGCGCGACGGTGCTCAGCGACGGGGTCATCGGCGGCCCGCCACGGATCTATGCCAGCGACGCGCCTGAGATGGAGCTTGAGGCGGTGCTGACGCGCGCCTTCCTTCCGACCGACCACATGACGCTGAACCTCAACACCCTGCTGATCGAGACCGGCCGCCGCCGCATCCTGCTGGAGGCCGGCGCGGGCCAGACCATGGGCCCCAATGGTGGCCGGATCTTCGCCAACCTCGCCGAGATCGGCCTCGCGCCGAGCGACATCGACGCCGTGGTCATCTCCCACACCCATCCCGACCATGTGGGCAATCTCCGCGGCGCGGACGGGACACCGGCCTTTGCGCGCGCGACCGTCTTTGTCCCGAAGGCGGACTGGGACTTCTTCGTCCGCGGCGAGCCCGATCTGTCCTATATGCCGGTGCCGGCCGACTTCCGGCGACGCTTCGGGGCGGCGATCAAGCACAGCCTCGCGCCGGTGGCCGGCGGCATCGAGCTTTTCGAGGGCGGCGCGGAGATCGTGCCGGGGCTGACGACCATCGCGGCGTCGGGACACACGCCGGGGATGGTCTCCTTCCTGGTCCATTCGGGCCGCGACCAATTGCTCCTGACCGCCGACCTCGCCTACCACCCGGTGGTCAACATCGACCGCCCCTGGCGTCCCGGTCCGGACGGGACAAGGAGGCAGCCCTGAGCGCGCGCCGCCGGATCTTCGACCAAGCGGCGGCCGAGCGGATCGCGGTGCTCGGCTTCCACTTTCCTTTCCCCGGCCTCGGCCATGTGCTGCGCACCGATTCCGGCTACGCCTGGGTTCCGGCGGGCTGGCAGTTCTGAACCGCCCGGAGCGTGGGCGCCCTGCCCTCACCCGACCGGCGGAAGGTCGCCCCGCGCCCAGCCGTCCTTGGTCTGCGCCACATAATCCGCATAGCGCCCCGCCGCGATCGCGGCGCGGGCGCCGGCCATGAGCTGCTGGTAATAGTGGATGTTGGCCCAGGAGATCAGCATCGCCCCCAGCATCTCCTCGCAGCGCACGAGGTGGTGCAGATAGGCGCGGGAATAGTCGCGCAGCGCCGGGCAGTCGCTCGCTTCGTCCAGCGGACGCGGGTCCTCGGCGTGGCGGGCGTTCTTCAAGTTGATGCGGCCGAAGCGGGTGAAGGCGAGCGCATGGCGGCCGGAGCGGGTCGGCATCACGCAGTCGAACATGTCGATGCCGCGCGCCACCGCCTCCAGCAGGTCGTCCGGCGTGCCCACCCCCATGAGGTAGCGCGGTTTCGTCGCCGGCAGATGGGGTTCCACGGTCTCGATCATGGCCAGCATGACCTCCTGCGGCTCGCCCACCGCGAGGCCGCCGATGGAATAGCCGGGGAAGTCCATGTCGGCGAGCGCGCGGGCCGATTCCACCCGCAGCGCCGGCACCGCGCCGCCCTGGACGATGCCGAACAGCGCCCGGCCTTTGGGCTGCGCCTCGAAGGCGCGCTTCGAGCGCTCGGCCCAGCGCAGCGACAGGCGCATGGCGCGCTCGGCCTCCGCGTCCTCGCACGGCAGGCGCACGCACTCGTCGAGCTGCATCTGGATATCGGCGCCCAGCAGCCCCTGGATCTCGACGGAGCGCTCCGGGCTCATCTCGTGGATCGCGCCGTCCACGTGGGAGCGGAAGGTGACGCCCTGCTCGCTCATCTTGCGCAGGCTCGACAGGCTCATCACCTGGAAGCCGCCGGAATCGGTGAGGATCGGCCCGTCCCAGCCCATGAAGCGGTGCAGCCCGCCGAGCTTCGCCACCCGCTCGGCGCCGGGGCGCAGCATGAGGTGATAGGTGTTGGCGAGCACGATGTCGGCGCCCGCCTGCTTCACCTGGTCGAAATAGAGCCCCTTCACGGTCGCCACCGTGCCGACCGGCATGAAGGCCGGCGTGCGGATCGCCCCGCGCGGGTCGAGACCACACCAGTGCGGGCGGCGCCGTCGGTGGCGGACAGGGTGAAGGAGAAGGTGTCGGAGGTCGGCGCGGCGGTCATGCCCCGCCTTCTGGCAGAAGCAGGCACGCATCGCCATAGGAATAGAATCGGTAGCCCTGCGCGATGGCATGGGCATAGGCGCGCTTCTGGGTCTCGTGGCCGATGAGGGCCGCCACCAGCATCACCAGCGTCGAGCGCGGCAGATGGAAGTTGGTGAGCATGCCGTCGATGGCTTTGAACCGGTAGCCCGGCGTGATGAAGATGTCGGTCTCGCCCACGAACGGGCGGATGAGGCCGTCCTCCCCCGCCGCGCTCTCGATCAGCCGGGTGGAGGTGGAGCCCACCGTGAGGATGCGCCCGCCTCTCGCCTTCACCGCGTTGAGCGCGTCGGCGGTTTCGCGCGTCACCTCGCCCCATTCCGCGTGCATGCGGTGGCCGGACGTATCCTCCGCCTTCACCGGCAGGAAGGTGCCCGGCCCCACATGGAGCGTCACGGTGTGCCGCTCCACCCCGGCCGCGGAGATGCGCGCCAGGAGGTCGGGCGTGAAATGCAGGCTGGCGGTCGGCGCCGCCACCGAGCCGGCGACCCGCGCGAACAGGGTCTGGTAGTCCTGCCGGTCGCGGTCGTCCTCGTGGCGGCGCGCGGCGATGTAAGGCGGGATCGGCATGTGGCCGACGGCCGCCACCGCATCGTCCAGAAATTCGCCGGCAAGGTCGAAGGCGAGGAGCACGGAGCCATCCTCCTCCTTGCCTTCGACGGTCGCATCGAGGGTGCCGAGGAGGCAGGCCCGCCCCGCGCCGCCGAAGCGCACCCGGTCGCCCGCCTTCAGCCGCTTGCCCGGCTTGGCGAAGGCGCGCCAGCGCGCCGGGCCGAGCCGCTTCACCAGCGTCGCCTCGATGCCCACACCCGCGCCGCCGTCGCGGGTGCGGGTGCCCTCCAGAGCGGCGGGGATGACGCGGGTGTCGTTCACCACCAGAGCGTCGCCCGCCTGGAGCAGCGCAGGAAGGTCGCGCACGCCGCGGTCCTCCAGCTCCGGCACGCCGCCTGGGTGCACCACCAGCAGGCGCGCGGCATCGCGCGGCTCGGCGGGGCGGAGCGCGATGCGGTCCTCGGGAAGCTCGAAATCGAAGGCGTCGACGCGCATGGGACAGGGATCGCCAGAAGGAAGGCCCGGAGCGCCTTCCTAGAATATGGCGATCGCCCCCTGCCAGATGGCATAGCTCATGAGGGCGGTGACGGCGAGGCCGAGAAGGGTCGCGCCGAAGCCGGCGAGAATCACCAGCCCGTCGCGCTCCACCAGGCCGAGGCCGAACACGCACACGGCAAAGCCCGGCGGCAGGTTGCCGAGGAAGGGAATCGGCAGCAGCAGGATGAAGCCGAGGAGCACCACCGTCGCGCCCACCACGCGCCGCGCGGTGGGGCCGGCGAACTGCTCGTAGCGCGGGCGCGAGAAGCGCTCGAACCGCTCGATCCAGGGCTTGGAATGGGTGACGATGCTCTCCAGCATGGAGCGCGAGAAGGTGCGCCTCGCCACCTTCTCCGGCAGCCACAGCTCCTGGCGGCCGATCATCATCTGCGCGCCGATGAGGCCGAGAATGATGCCGCAGATCACCGGGATGCCGGGCGGCATGGGGATGCAGTTGGGGATGCCGAAGATCAGGAACAGGATGCCGAACGCGCGATTGCGCAGCGCGTTCACGAGATCGCCGATGGCCACCTTGTCCTCGGTGTGGGCAGCGAGCACCGCGGCGAGCAGCTCTGACGTTCTGGGCGTACGATGGTCCAAGGCGACCTTATCCTCCAGGGCGCCCATCCATAGCATCGAGAAAGCGGCGGCGTGAGGGCACATCTGCTGCGGCGCGCGTTTCCCGAACGGCAGGGGCCGATGCCCCGGCATCCCGCGACGCCGGGCGAGCGAGGCGGCACGCGCGTGAACCCCCGCTGACGCGCATGCCGCCTGCCGCCCGGGCGCAAGCTAGACCATCCCCGCCCCGAAAAGGAGAGAAATTGACGTAAGAGGAAAGCAAATTCCTCAATGGAGCAGGAACATACCATTCACGGGTGTCAGCTCCGCCGGCTTGATGAGCCCGCAATGGGCGACCGTAACGGAATGCAGCGGCCCGTCGATCTCCTTCTGCCAGAAAGCGAGGAAGCGATTGAGCTCGGGGAAAGCCGGGCAAAGGTCGTATTGCTGCCAGAGAAAGCTCTGCAGCAATCCGGGATGGTCGGGAAGGCGATAGAGGATCTCGGCCGTGGCAAGCCCATAACCCTCGATCTGACGAACGAAATCGCGCGACACCGAAGAGACCATGTTCTGCAACCTCCTCCGCTGATCCGGTCCGACCCGGAAACTGGATTGTCGGCTCACAAGGGTCGCGCCGCCAAGACTAAAAAATGGTTTCTTTCAGCAAAAACAATGGACTAGCAGCGATGGGGCATGACTGCTGACAACCCCCCCAGTCCCGTCGCATAGGCGGCGCACACGCCAGCGCCAGGTCCGAGCCACGTCCGAGCCAAGTCCACGCCCGATCCGGTCCGCTAAAGGCCGCCGCAACGCCTTGAGGCGCAACGACCCGGCGGCCGCGGGCGGCTGCTTGGCACTCACTTCACACGAGTGCTAATTTTTTCCGGGAACCCCCTTGAAGGTCCTGCGGACGCCCCTTAGATCGCCAGCGGAGCCGGAGGCAGACGCGTCCGGCGCCCCGAAAATGGCATTTCAACCGGAGGTTTCCCCGATGGGTTTCCGTCCCCTGCACGACCGCGTGGTGGTCAAGCGCATCGACGCCGAAGAGAAGACCGCCGGCGGCATCATCATCCCCGACACCGCCAAGGAAAAGCCCATGCAGGGCGAGGTGGTGGCGGTCGGCCCCGGCGCCCGCAACGAGAAGGGCGAACTGGTGGCGCTCGACGTGAAGGCGGGTGATCGCGTGCTGTTCGGCAAGTGGTCCGGCACCGAGGTCAAGATCGACGGCCAGGATCTGCTCATCATGAAGGAGAGCGACATCCTCGGCGTGATCGAGGGCACCGCCGCCGCCAAGAAGGCGGCCTGAGGCCTTCAAGACTGCGATCCGGGGTCGATCACGGCCTCGATCGAAAGATCCATTCGTCCATAAGCTGAAGGAGCAAGGCACATGGCTGCCAAGGACGTGAAATTCTCCGTGGACGCGCGCGACAAGGTTCTGCGCGGCGTCGACATCCTCGCCAATGCGGTGAAGGTGACCCTGGGCCCCAAGGGCCGCAACGTCGTGATCGAGAAGAGCTTCGGCGCCCCGCGCATCACCAAGGACGGTGTGACGGTGGCGAAGGAGATCGAGCTCGAGGACAAGTTCGAGAATCTCGGCGCGCAGCTGGTGCGCGAAGTCGCCTCGAAGACCAATGACCTCGCCGGCGACGGCACCACCACCGCCACCGTGCTCGCCCAGGCGATCGTGAAGGAAGGCGCCAAGGCGGTGGCCGCCGGCATGAACCCGATGGACCTGAAGCGCGGCGTCGATCTCGCCGTCGAGGCCATCGTCAAGGATCTCGCCGCCAACTCCAAGAAGGTGACCTCCAACGAGGAGATCGCCCAGGTGGGCACCATCTCCGCCAATGGCGACGCCGAGGTCGGCAAGTTCCTCGCCGAGGCGATGAAGAAGGTCGGCAACGAGGGCGTCATCACGGTGGAGGAGGCGAAGTCCTTCGAGACCGAGCTGGACGTGGTCGAGGGCATGCAGTTCGACCGCGGCTACCTCTCGCCCTACTTCGTGACCAACGCCGAGAAGATGCGCGTTGAGTTCGAGGACCCCTACATCCTCATCCACGAGAAGAAGCTCTCCGGCCTCCAGGAGCTGCTCCCGGTGCTCGAGGCGGTGGTGCAGTCCGCCAAGCCGCTCGTGATCATCGCCGAGGACGTGGAAGGCGAGGCGCTCGCCACGCTGGTGGTGAACAAGCTGCGCGGCGGCCTGAAGGTCGCGGCCGTGAAGGCGCCGGGCTTCGGCGACCGCCGCAAGGCCATGCTGCAGGACATCGCCATCCTGACCGGCGGCCAGGCGATCTCCGAGGACCTCGGCATCAAGCTCGAGAACGTGAACCTCTCCATGCTCGGCCGCGCCAAGAAGGTGGTGATCGAGAAGGAGAACACCACGATCGTCGACGGCGCCGGCGCCAAGGACGACATCACCGCCCGCATCCAGCAGATCAAGGCGCAGATCGAGGAGACCACCTCGGACTATGACCGCGAGAAGCTGCAGGAGCGCCTCGCCAAGCTCGCCGGCGGCGTGGCCGTCGTGCGCGTCGGCGGCGCCACCGAGGTCGAGGTGAAGGAGAAGAAGGACCGCGTGGACGACGCGCTCCACGCCACCCGCGCCGCGGTCGAGGAAGGCGTGCTGCCCGGCGGCGGCGTCGCCCTGCTGCGCTCCGTCAAGGTGCTCGAAGGCATCAAGGTGGACAACCCCGACCAGCGCACCGGCATCGAGATCGTCCGCAAGGCGGTCCAGGCCCCGGCGCGCCAGATCGCCCAGAACGCCGGCGACGACGGCTCCGTGGTGGTGGGCAAGATCCTCGAGTCCAACGACTACGCCTTCGGCTACAACGCCCAGACGGGTGAGTATGTGGACATGGTGAAGGCCGGCATCATCGACCCCACCAAGGTGGTGCGCACCGCGCTCCAGGATGCGGCCTCCGTGTCCGGCCTGCTGATCACCACCGAGGCGCTCATCGCCGAGCTGCCGAAGAAGTCCGGCCCCGCGGCTCCGACCATGCCGGGCGGCGGCATGGACTTCTGAGGGTAGACAAACCTTCGGACGCCGCCCGGCTCTCTTGAGCAAGGCAAGCCGGCAACCAGCCGGCTTGGCGTCGGGCGGCGGCATGGACTTCTGAAGGTAGAGAAACCTTCGGACGCCGCCCGGCTCTAAACGGAAACGCAAGCCGGCAAAAGCCGGCTTGCTCGGGCGGCGGCATGGACTTCTAAGGCGCCGTGCGCTGCCGCAGGTCAGGGCTTGAACTCAGGGCTTGTTGTCAGGGCTTGCGCGACCCGTCGGGCGGCTCGATCGCCCGGCAGGTGTCGATCGTCCGCGGCTCGGGCGCGGTGTGATCCATGAGCATCTCGCTCAAGGTGGCGTCGTCCCCCTTGATCCACCATTGCAGGCCGCGATCCGGCGACAGACCCTGCTCGGTGGCGTAGCGCGCCCCTGAGGCGGCGCGCACCGGATAGAGCGCGAAGCTGCGCCCGTCGAACGAGAGCCGCGCGCCGAACTCCGCGGAATAGACGGCGAGGATCTGCCGGCCGCTGGCGCAGCGGTAGGCGGCGATCCTGGGCCGCGAGCGCGGCGTCCGCGGACAGCGCGGCGCCGGTCGCGAGCAGGACGACGGCCGCGGCGCGCAGACGCC
>NZ_JBNFNU010000080.1:0-13742 GCF_057364445.1 Xanthobacter sp. BG11Y11_SDJG | reverse complement strand
CTCGCCGGGATCGGCCACCTCCTCCGGGGCCGGCAAACCGGCCCGATAGAGCCGGACCAGCGCCGCGGCCAGGTGCTCGGGCGGATGCGCGGCGAGCAGCGCAAGGCCGGCGCCGGCATCCTCTTCATTCGGCGCATCGGTCACCACCGGATCGCGCAGCATGCGTTCGTGGTCGAGCGTGCGGATCTCCTCGGAGGTCGGTGGACCCGACCATGAGGGCTTGATGCCCAGCCCGCGCAACTGCTCCTCGGTGCGGCGCCGGCGGAACGGCGGCACCAGCAGCACGCTCACGCCCTTGCGGCCGGCACGGCCGGTGCGGCCGCTGCGGTGCTGCAGGCTTTCCGCATCGTTCGGCAGGTCGGCGTGGATGACGAGGCCCAGGTTCGGCAGGTCGATGCCGCGCGCCGCCACGTCGGTGGCGACGCAGACCCGCGCCCGCCCGTCCCTGAGCGCCTGCAAGGCGTGATTGCGTTCGTTCTGGCTCAGTTCTCCGGACAGCGCCACCGCGGAGAACTGCCGCTCTTGAAGCATGGCGTGCAGGCGCCGCACGGCCTCGCGCGTGTTGCAAAACACGATGGCGCCGGGGGTGTCGTAGAAGCGCAGCACGTTCACCACCGCATGGCCGATCTCGGTCGGCGCGACGCGCATGGTGCGGTATTCGATGTCGGCGTGGCCGCCTTCCGCGCTCGCCACCTCGATCCGCAGCGCGTCGCGCTGATAGCGCCGGGCAAGCGTGGTGATGGCCCGCGGCATGGTGGCGGAGAACAGCAGGCTGCGCCGCTCCGGCGGGGTGGCGTCGAGGATGAATTCGAGATCGTCGCGAAAGCCGAGGTCGAGCATCTCGTCGGCCTCGTCGAGCACGCAGACGCGGAGCGCGGAGAGGTCGAGGCGGCCGCGTTCCAGGTGATCGCGCAGGCGGCCGGGCGTGCCGACGACCACATGGGCGCCCTGGTTCAATTGCCGCTGCTCCTGGCGCGGATCCATGCCGCCGACACAGGAGACGATGCGGGCGCCCGTGCCCGCATAGAGCCAGGCGAACTCGCGCTGGACCTGGAGCGCCAGCTCGCGCGTGGGCGCCACCACCAGCGCCAGCGGCGCGCGGGCGGCGGCAAACCTCTCGGCGGGACCCAGCAGCGTCTCGGCCATGGCGAGGCCGTAGGCCACGGTCTTGCCCGAGCCCGTCTGGGCGGACACCAGCAGGTCGCGGCCGGAGGTCCCGGGCGCCAGCACGGCGCGCTGCACCGGCGTCGGGTTGGTGTATTCGCGTTCGGCCAAAGCGCGGGCGAGCGCCGGGTTCGTCAGGGTGAAGGGCACGGCGGGTTCCACCTATCTCGCAGGATCGTCAGGCGTCGAAGGGGAGCCGTCGGAGCGTTCGTGAAACGACTTCCTAACGGGCCTCGCGCGCCGATGCCACTGCCGCGGATGCCGCGCTGGCGTCCCGCCCCATGTTGCCCGCCGGTGCCGCCAGCGGGCAGCATTACGCCCATTAAATGAATATCTCGTCGATCAGCCACTCGACGAACAGGTCGACGAGCGCGTCCGCACGATTTCGCGGGCGGACGAGCCAGTACGAGGTCTGACTACTCGCATCCAGGGGGGCGCTGCTCCGCGCCCAGGCGGCCGCGCTGGATTTCCTGGTTGAAGAAGCGGCGCGTCTGATCGTTGGGCTTCACGCAGGAGCTCTGCACCAGCCGAAGGCCTTCCGCCGCGTTCTTGGCGAATCCAGGCGGATCGCCAAAGTAGAGCGATCGGCCCAACAGCGACATCGCGTCCGCATCCCCCGCATCGATCGCCCGGCGCAGCAAGGCTTCTCCACCGCGGAGGTCCTGCGCAAGCCCGTCTGTCCCGTAGAGCAGCATCGCCCCGGCGTCGCGCATGGCCGTGACATAGCCGGCATTGGCCGCCTCGAAGAAATAGACGAACGCCTTGCGGGCGTTAGGCTGCACGTAGACGATGCCGCCCTCGTTGTAGATCCCGCGATAAAGGACGCCTAACTGCCGCTTGGCCGGCAGTGAACCTGCGCCAGCGGCGGTATCCCAAAGCCCTTGGGCCATGCCCATGTCGGCGAGCGCTCCGGCCCGGTTGCCGCTTCGCCCGCGGTCGAGGGCGCGCCCGGCATAGGCTCGCCCGAGCTGAAACGTGAAGCGGCGTTGATCGCGCGCGTCGCGCGCCTCGGCGCGAGCACGCGTGCAGACGTCGATGCCCTCGGCCATGCGCTGCGCCACCGGTGCCGAGCTGAAGGTGCGCCCGGGCTGGAACGGCAGATCGGGATCGCCCTCCAGGGCGAGGAGGAAGTCGCACTGTTGGCCCGCATCGAATCCGCTCGGTTCCACGAGCGTCGGCGGCGCGACGGGAGCTCTCGGAGGCTCGGTGCTGGGCGCCGGAGCGGGCGGGAGACGGGTCACGCTCACCTGCCGCGTTTCCAAGGTGCCGCCCGCTGTGGTGGCGATTGCGATCGCCCCGGTCTGGGCGGACTGCTGCGGCAGAGCCGCGCTGTCGACGGTGAGGACGTAGTGCCTGCGGGTGCCATCCTCGGCCAGAAGGCGCACGCGCAGCCACGGCACGGAGGCCGAGAGATCGGCGGCCGGCGGCGCCCGCAGCAGCCATCCCTCGAACGGGCGAACCCAGGCGGCGCGCCTAATTTCCGCATCGACGGCCGCCGGAGCGAACACGTTGCGGCTGGTTTCCCGGAAGTGCGGCGCGCTCGCCAGGGTGAGTTCGTAGCCGTGGCGTCCGCTCCAGGCCAAGCCGGCTGCAAGAGCAAAGACCGCGAGCACCAGCAGCGCCGCCCAGGCTGGCGCGGGCAGGCGTCGCACGCTCGTGTCGCGTTGGCCGGCGGGGGAGGTGGCCCTCTGTTGCGGCTCCATCCGCAGTTCGCGCGCCTTCGGGGGTGTGGGCAGCGGCGGCAGAGCAGGTGGGGGAGAGGGAGGAAGTTGCGGGAGAGGTGGCGCTGACGCCACCGTCGGCTCGGGCGCGGACGAGGGTGCGTCTGCGCTGCGCGAGAGCCGGACGGCGCGCGGCAGCGCTGCCGAGCGGGTCAGTGCCGGCCACGAGACGGTGCCAAGGCTGCCGGTTCTGTCGTCGAGAATCTCGACCGTCACCAGTTCGGCGATATGGTCCACCACCTCAGGACCGACGCGGACCTGCGTGCCCGCGCCTCCATCGACCGGGCGGGCCTTGATCCAAGTGAGGCCAGATTGCCAGCCGTCGGGACCGAGGTCGCGCGGCTCGCCCTCGAGGCGGCGAAAGGCGAGCAGAACAGGCGCCTGCGTCACCGGCCGGCCGAGGTCGATCAAGGCATGCCCCGGCCCCTCGGCCTCATCTTCGATCACCTGAAGGCCCATCGTCCCCCACCCTGCCTAGAAGCAGTCCGGAATCGCGTCGCTCGCCCGCAGCCCGCGGGATTCGAACGCGGCATCGAGATTTCTGCGGACCCGGATGCGATAGGTATCGCTCGCGCAGGCCCGGCGGAAAAGGTCGAGCCCCCGCCGGGAATCGGCCGGAACGCCGCGATCGCCAAAGTAGTAATAGGTGCCGAGATTCACCGCCGCCGGCGGATAGCCCGCCTCGATCGAGCGCTCGAGCCAGAGCAGGCCCGCGGGCACATCCTTGGTGAGCCCCGGCTTGCCGGCTTCCACAAGCAAGGCGCCGGCGCTGCTCATGGCGACCGGATTGCCGGCTTCCGCGGAACGAATGAAGTATCTGAGCGCCTGGGGAAAATTAGGCGGAACGAAGTTCAGGCCGACCTGCGTGTTGAAATACTCATTGTTCAAGAGCGCCAGATAGTTCAGGGCAAGTGGCGAGCCGAGGCCGGCGCCGACATTCCACCAACGCGTGGCCTCCGCCATGGCCATCCGGGCCCCAGCCGGGTCGCCGGCGCGCGCAAGCGCGAGGGCCCGGTCGGCATAGGCCGCGCCAATCTGCGCCGCGTAGCGCCGTTTCTGCCGTGAATCCTGGGACACTTGGTAGGATTGCTCGCATTGCTGAATGGCGAAATCGATATCTGTCGCGGTCGGCAGGGTCGGGAAGTCCGGATTGTAGAAGGCGCCACTCGGGGGGCGATCGGGATCGAGCATTCCGGCGGTGCGCAGGTCGCACTCGCGCAGGGCATCGACCTGGGGGGGCGGGGCGGCCGGGCGCCGTGGCGGCGGGGCAGGCACCGGTTGCGGCTGCTGCTGCGGCAGGCGCTGGACCACCACCGGCTGGACCGAGACGATCTCCCCGCCGGGACCATGAACCAGGAGGTGCGCGGTCAGTTGCGCCGACCATTCCACCGGTAGGCCCGATGCCAGCGGCGTGATGCGGAAGACCGCCTCGGACACGTCGTCTTTGAGGCGGTCGACCTTGATCCAGGGGGTGGCGGCCCTGAAGCCCGCCGACACACCGAGCGACCGACGGAGAAGCCAGCCTTCGAATACCCGAGCCCAGCGGACGCGCCGCACCGTGACGGTCACCGAATCGGGATCGAAGCTGGTGGCCTGGGTCTGCCGGAAGTGTGGCTGGCGATCATATGCCGCTTCGTAGCCGTAGAAGCCCAGCATCGCCATAAGCGCTGGCACAAGCACCAGAAGCGACAGCAACAGCAAGGCGACGAGAAGCGTGCGCTTTCTTTCTGCGCCGGTGGCGTCGGAAGACGGGACTGTGTCGCTTGAAGCGCCCGCCGGTTCGGCGGCTTTTTCTTCCGCCTTGGGGGCGTCCAGGCCGAGAACGGGCGGCACCGGCAGGGGAAGGGGCGGCGCAATCGGAGGAGGGGGAGGGGGCGTTTCGGGCGGAGCGGTCTCGGCGGGGCGCTTCTCTGCCACCAGGCGTCGTCCCGAAAGCCCGGCCATATGCGGGATGGACGGCCACGCCACAGTGCCGACGGGGCCAACCCCGGCGAGCGTCACCTCCACCCGCACCAGCTCGTCGATGTGATTCACCACCGCCGGTCCCACGCGGACGATGCTGCCACCCGGCGTCAGCGGCTCGGCATCGAGCCAGGCTTGGCCAGACTGCCAGCCATCCGGACCGAGGTCCCGCGTGATGCCGTCGGAGCGTCGGAAGGACAGGCGAACCGGCGTTTCTCCGGCAGGTCGCCCAAGATCGATGAGGGCAAAGCCCGGGCCGCTGGCATCATCCTCACGCACGCTCAGGGCCATATCCCACCCGTTCCCTTGCCGCGGTCCCGCGATCCGCAGTATCGCGGTGGCCTCCTGTGCCATCGGCTCTGCCGTTTGGGTTGGCAGCGCGCGGCCGATCCATGACAGGCATCAACCGTGCCGGTTGCACCTGCCACGCCTCAGTTCAGCACCTGTGCCCTGGCGCGTTCAATTCCACAATGACATCTTCGCCCAATCGGGAGAAAGGTTCGTCCGAGCCTGCCCGGGTCAGGGCACGCGGTCGTAGCATTCCGGCAGCACGCTTCGGGCGCTGCGACGATTGCCCCGGAACTTTTCTTCGAGATGGTTTCGCGTTTCGGTCATCCATTCCAGTCGCGCGCAAGCGCGGCGATAATAAGCAAGTCCCTGATCTTCACGTTTCTGAACGTCTCTTCGACCGAAATAATAAAGTGCACCAAGATCAAGCAGGGGCTGTGTGTAGCCTAGATCGGCAGACTGCTTGAGATACTTGATGCCGGTCTCGAGATTTTTGGCCCCGCCGTCCTCGATGAGGCGTGTTCCGGCATTGCGCAAGCCCACGGCATATCCACCTTCGGCGGATGCGAGAAAATAGACGAAGGCGGCGCGTGTGTCCTTCGGGACAAAGGCATAGTTGTTTGCCTTGCTGTTGAACCAGCCGTCATAGAGCAGGCCGATCTCATTGCTGGCCACGGCAGAGCCGCGTTCCGACGCTTTGGTCCACCATTGCCGCGCGGCCTGCATGAACGATTGGGCAGCATTGGTGTCGCCCGCTCTGGCGAGGGTCACCGCGCGGCTGGCCGTCGCATATCCGGCCTGCTGCTCCATGCGGCGCTTCTGGATCGGGTCGCCCGCCAAGCCCGCGGCAGCGACGCACTTGGCGATCGCGATGTCTTCCGTAGCCCGATCGGCCAGGGGAAAGGGTGCCATGGACGCCGGGACGGTTGTCGGGCGATCGGGATCGAAGATCGCCGAGGTGAGTTCGTCGCACCGGCGCACGGCATCGCTGGGAGCAGGATCGCTCGACGCTGCCACGGATGGCGGTGCCTGGGCCGGCTTGCTGAGCATCGTCGCCCCAAAGCCCAGAATGGCCAGGAACGGAATCACGGCCGCGGTGGCGGCGATAAGCCACTCCGTGCTGATGCGCGATTGCCGCTTGTGCGTCTTGGGAGCGGCTGCGTCCGGAACCGGCTCCGGGACGGGCGCTTCGCCCTTCGCAGCCTCCGCCGGCTCTTGGAGCCCCGGATCGCCAGACAGATGTGGCGCCGGTGCCGCGGCGGTTTCGGGCTGCAGGTCGGATGCCACCTCCCCCGCCCTCGCGAGAACCGGCGGCGGCTCGGACTCCCGGCGAGCAGCGCTGCCGCGGAAGGATGTGACGTAAGGGAGGGTGATGACGTGGGGAAGTCGTCGTGCGGGGAGAGAGCGGTGTCGGCGAGGGAAGGGGCTTCGCGCGAAGGCCTGGCGGCTGGCGCCTCGACGCCGGCGGTTGCGCAGGCGCCTCTCGGATGAGCGGCAACGCTTCCGGCCGCTCCGGCGCGGCGAAGCGCGGGCGCCGGAAGCCGGCAGGCAACACCTCGGCCACGGAATGGAGAATGCTTGGCCACGCGATGGTGCCGACGACCCCGTCCTCAGCGGTGCGGATTTCAATCGGGACAAGCTCGGCGATGTGGTTGACCACCTCCGGCCCGACCCGCACCGAGCTTCCGCTGGCCGACACCGCCTGCGTCTCAAACCAATGGACGCCCGACTGCCACCCCTCGGGGCCGAGGTCGCGCGGCTCGGTATCGAGGCGGCGGAAGGCCAGGCGCACCTTGCCGGCGACCGGACCGCCGAGATCGATGACGGCATACCCCGGCCCGGTGTCGAAATCCTCCGTGACGCGCACCGCCATGGCCGTGCCTCAGGCCTGCGGGATCGGCCGCAGGACGTCGAGGACAGCCTTCAGCCTCGCGTTCTGCTCCAGGTCGATGGTAATGCCCGCGACATCCTTGGCATTGTCTTCAAGCACCTTGTAGAAGCCGTGCTGCCAGTCGACGGCGTATGTCTCGGCAAAGTTGCGCGGCGTTTCGGTCAGACCCGATGCGTCGAAGACCATCGGCGCAGCCGCGAACGCCTCGCGTTCCCCGTCGTGCGTCACGACCATTGGGCGCTCCGAGGATGGCTGCCGCGAGAGGCCGAAATCGCCGACCAGGTCATTGATGAGGGTGGCTGCGATGACGGCCACCTTGTCGCTCGACTGCTCGATCTTGTCGAATGCGAGCAGCGCCCGCAATTCTTCGGCGATGCGCTTGTGGAGCGCGGAGCGCTGGGCGAGGCTCATCAGCTCGTTGACGATGGTTTTTGCCGCCTCCGCATCGAGCCCAGTCATCTCCAGGAACGCGTCGTTCTCCGGTATCCGGCGCAACTGCACCATCCAGCGCGAGAGCGCCGCATTTGCGAGGCGCAGCTCTCGCTCGTCCTCGCCGCGCGCAGGCGCCGTCGGTCGCGCCGCGTTGGGCGCCGGTGCGAGGCGCGCGCCAGGGCGCGGTCTGGCGGGGGCGGACTTCAGCATGTCCGGCGCGGCTGCATCGTTGGTCGCGGCGGCAACCCGCCCGGCACCCTGCAGGCTGTTGAACAGGAAGTCCGCGAGGTCGATGGGATCGATCACGAGGGTGCGGAGCAGGGAGCCGAAGGTGCCGCGGTCCAGCGTCACGTCGAGGCAATCGAACAGATGGTCCGCCGCGATGCGCTTGGCTTCCAGACGCTGGGCGATGTCCGTGTCCTGGTAGAAGCGCCGCAGAAGACCGTGCAGGTCTCGGGCGACCTCGTCGAGGCGTCCGGAAATCTGGTTCAGCTTGAGCTGCGGATGGCAGATCGGCACCAGGTTCTCGACGATGTAGCCGATGCCGCCGTCATTCAGCTTCAGCGCCTCGTCGAACGCGCGCGCGGGGCTCGCGAAATGCTCGGCCGCCTCGGGCAGGCCGATGAAGCCTTCGCGCAAGGCGGCGATGCGTTCGGTCTTCTCGTCGAGGAACGCGACCTCGCGCCGGTCCTCGTAGCGGATGATCGCCTCGGCCGGATAGTTCGGGTTGCGGAACCAGAAGGTGTTGCGGAACGGGGCATCCGGCGTCCAGCGCCGCGGCCAGGAATGGGCCTTGCCGAAGTAGCTCAGCAGCGACGCCTCGATGCGGTTGCGAAACCTCAGGCCCGGCTCGGTGCCGGTGTCGCCGGCCTTGTCCACGAAATGGGTGTCGAACCAGGTCAGCACCAGGAACAGCAGCGTCGGCCCGCCGCGCCGCGCCTCGGGGGTGCGGCCGTGGGTGGAGCCGATCCAATCGTTCACGAGATCCGGCAGCGTCACCACCTCCATGACGCTCGGGCGGATGCAGAGCAGCATGGAGGTGAGTTCCTGCTCGGCCACGTACCGGTCGAAGAGATAGGCGATCTTGCCGCGCAGAAAGGTCTCCTTCAGCGCGTCCTCCTTCTCCTCGAAGAACACTTCGAGATGGACCTTCTGCCGGCTGCGGGCGCCGGGGAAATCGAGCAGATCGGTGTCGTCGAAGAACGGGCGCGGCCGCTCGTTCATCTCGATCTGCAACTCGGCGGTGAGGGCGGCGGCGCGGGCTCGGGGCAGCCGCACCTGGGCGCCGCTGGCGGAGCGCAGCTCCACCGTATCCCCGCCCTCGTCGGCAAGGCCGGCCAAGGTCGCTACGTCCAGTATCGAGCCGGTCCGCGGGATCAGGGCCGCGATCGGCGCGAAGGCTTCGTCGGGCCGGCCGAGCCTCGCGATGGCATCCGCGAGCGCGGTATAGATGCGGGTGAATGGCGCGTGGCCGCCCCACAGCAAGCTGAACAGCTCGGCGCGCCCGGCGAGGTCGAGCTGGGGCACCAGGCGGCGCGCGTCTTCCAAACGGCCGAGGCGTCGACGCAGGCGGCGCGCCGCCGAATGCTTCTGGCAGTACTCCTCAAGGTCCAGGACATCGTCCTCGGTGAGGCCGCTCGGGGCCGGCGCGCGGCGCGCCAGAGCGGACAGAGCGGAGGACAGCCGCCCGGGATCGGGAACGCTTTCCTTGGTCTGGTCGCCGTCGAAGAAATAGCTGTTCGCCAGAATCTTGACGACATCCATCTCGGTCAGCAATCGCAGCCGGACCGGGAAGCCCGCCGGGGCGGGCACGGCGGGGCGGCGGATGGTGAAGCGCGTGACGAGGCCGGTGGATTCCTTCTCGCCGATCGGGTTGATCTCGGACAGAAAGTCAACCGGATCAAGGCCATCGAAGCGGGCCTTCAGCGGGCCGACCGCCGGGCGCGCCAGCACCTCCACCAGGTAAGACTTTCCGGCCTGGCTGGGGCCGAACACCCCGACGCACATGGGGCGCTCCGCGGCCTTGGCGAGGCGCTCGGCCCGCATGGCGCCCTTGCGCAGCGTGCGGGTGAGGCTCTCGCGCTCGCGGGCCACGAGTTCGGCATTCTTCTCGTCGTTCACCCATGCTTCGGCGATGCGGGCGCTCTGGGCAACGTCCTGGCACCGGCGGGCGAGGTGCTGTGCTGACGGGTCGGTCATGAAAGGTCCTCAGCCCACGGAAAGGATGCCGGTGTCGAGCCAGTATCCCTGGTCACTGTTCAAGGTGTTGAGCACCAGCTCCATCTTGGCGCGGACGTCCACGCCCTTGGCGTCGAAGGCGCTCTCGATGCGGAACTCCTCCTTCATGGATTCCGCCCGCAGCACGGCGTCGGGAATCTCCGCGTCGCGCTGGTCGTCGCCATTGCGCTCCAGCACGATCTCGATCGGCCGGCTCACCCGCGCCACGTCGAGACCGGGACGCATGCGCAAACGGTAGAGCGGTGAGGCGATCCAGCGCTCCAACGGCAACTGCCGGTAGCCGAGCCACATGGGCGCGTAATAGGCGAATGTCGCACGCTGGCCCGCGCTGCCGCGCCGCTGGTCGAGGTCGATGTCGCGGAAATAGAGCTTGGAGTTGAGCAGGCGGCCGTCTCGCTCCATCTCGCCGATGTATTTGGCGGTCGAGCGCAGCCCGAGCCGGGCGGTGAAGATCGTGAAATTGGTGATCTGGCTTTCGGCGAGGGCGCACAGCATTCCGCCCACCGCGGTGGTGGTCTTGGGGTCGCCGATGCGCCGGTTGTCCGAGCTGCGGAACGGGAACCAGCCGCCGGTCTTGTAGAGATGCAGCGGAATGACCCGCTCCGGCCGGATCGCCAGCTTGTTGACGATGAGATCCACCACCGCTGGCAGCCGCGACGGCCGGCCCGACAGCAGCAGAACGTCGCAGTCCAGCTCGTTGATGGCCTCGCACATGTTGTTCACCACGTGGTCGAGCACCGAGTGCACGACCTGAGCGATGATCGCGTCGTCATGCTGGAACAGGCAGTCGGCAACGGCGAAATCCGCCGCGCCCTGCTCGCGCGCAGGCAGGTCGATGAAATCGGTGATGCGCCTGGGCGGCAAGGCGAGGCGCGCAGTCTTGTTGCTCGCTCCAGCAAAGAAGTCGGTGAGCGGGCGCGGACCCGGCGGCACGTCGGTCGCCGCCCCCCGCTGCTCCGCCTCGGACAGGATCTTGAGCGCGATCGGCTCAAGGACACGCAGCACGAACTGGCGGCGCAGGTGCTTTTCCTGCTCCGCCATGTTGGCGCGATCGCCGCCAAACCGTTCCAGCAGGAAGCCGCGGGGATCGGGGTGTCCGGTCTCGGCCAGGCGGGTCTGGATGGCGGGCAGGACGAGGCGCTCCACCACGCCCTTGAGGATGTCGTCTCCCGCCGTGCGGAATCCTTCGCGAAAGTTCTGGGTGGGCTTGATGGCGCGCCCTTCCAGATAATAGGTGGTGATCATGAGGTCCGAGGTGCCGCCGCCGACGTCGATGGAGGCGATGCGCACCGAGGGCTCGGGCACGGCGGCCGGCGCCGGCTGCTGCTCGGGCTCCGAGAACGGACGCTTCTTACCCATCAGGCGCATCAGCGCCTCGGTCGAGCCTCCCAGCTTGCCCGTGATCTCTCCATAGAGGTACACGAACTGCACGCAGCTGGCCTCGTCCCAGCTCACGTGCACTTCGGGCAGGACGAGGCCCGGCGGCGGGTCGTCCCACCAGCCCATGAGCTTCCAGACGAGCTTGACCGCCCCCTCGGCCCGCGAGCGCATGAGCCGCTGTTCCTGCACCGAGATCGCCGGCGGCAGGGTCATGATGATGCGTCGGAGCTTGCGCGGGGAATCCTTGGTCTTGCGCTGCTCGCGGACCGCCGGATTGTTGATCATGCTGAGTGCATGGCAGAGGATTTCCGCCACCATGAAGGTGAACAGCGAGGAGCGCGAGAAGGACAGGCGCGTTGCCCCCAGCCGGTCGTCGGCGCTGACCGGAAAGCCATAGCGCTTGCGGTCGATCTCCAACTGCTCGATCACGTCGCCCTTAAGGTTGACGAACTGGCGCAGCGCCCGGTCGATCAGCGGGCTCGTGCCGTCCGCGGCGTAGTCGCGCTCCGGAAAGCGCCACTCCTGGTTCACCGCCTTGACATCGCACAGGTAGCGTTTCGGGCTGGACAGGCCGGTGCTCGCCTCGTTGCCCTGGGCGCCCTGGCGGAAGCGGGCGGCCTCCGGCCCCACCCGCACCGGGCTGGGCCAGAAGAAGGCCCGCGCCCGCGCCGACCGCACCGACAGGTGTTGCCGTCCGAACCTTGCCTCGGAAAACTCGATATGGCTTTCGAACGGCTCGGTATAGGTGCGCTCCGGCTCCGACAGATCGCGCAGCCCGAGCACCAGGGAATTGTTGAGATCGACGCTGTCGTCGTTGGGATGGGATTCGATGAGGATGCCGCAGGTCCGGCTATTGCCCACGTCGAGGATAAGGTCGACCGAAACGGGCTTGATGATGGGATTGGCCGAGACCGTATCCACCAGCCGGATGATGCGGGGCTTCACGGTGATCGACAGCAGCTCGAGAAAGGCAAGATAGCGGGCGCAATCCTCCAGCGCATGGGGGAAGTCGCTGGCCCGCAGCGGGCGGTCCGGATTGAGCGCCTGCTTGAACTCGCGGAACATTTCGGAAAGCCAGGCCGGCACCCAGTCCTGGAATCCGGCCAGCAGCTTGCCCTCGTCTCCGGGAATGGGCGCGCCGAGAAACCAGGCGATGTCGGCGAAGGAATAGGCGAAGCGGAACTCGTGGTCGTTCGAGGCGTCCTCGCGGCTCGGCGCGGTGTAAGGCCGGTTCTGCCGCCGCTCCATCAGTTCGGTGTCGAAGGCGAAGATGACGCGGTGGCTGATCGCGCTGCCCGATCCGCGCTCCGGCGCCTCCACCACCCGCACGCGCGCCCAGTTGGTGGGGCCGTGGTCGAGCGCCTCCACCCCGCCGGCGCGGCTCTTGATGCGCAGCATGGGCACCGGCACCCACTTCTCGCTGAACACCTCGAGGGCCTTGCGCTCGTCGATTGTATAGGTGTGGTCCGCGGGCAGCTCGGGGCCGTCATAGGCGCGCGACGGATTGGTCTCGTCCCAGGCGGTGATGAGTTCGTAGGTGCTCTCGCCGTCGGAGCGGCCGACCTCCCGCTCGATGAACCTGCGGGAGAAGCGCACCACCTGGTCGATGTTGAACCCGTACTCCACGAACTGGATGCCGCTGTTCGGCACCAGCCGGATGGTCGGACCAAAATCGACGAGTTTCGCGTACATGTCCCCCAAACTCCTATCCTGGCGCAAGCGAACTTTGAGCGGCGCCAATCCACCATAGATTCAATCCGTCACGAAACTCCTGGGGCGAGGGCGCGGAGTTGACGATTGTAACGGCACCTCCGATTACCGTCTCTGTGGCGCAATCAAAGGAGAGTTAAAATCAAAAAGAAAAGCAGTCCGACCGCGTATGGGCTCAATCTTTCCCGAAACCGATTTTATCGTCCGCCCGTCAACACGCAAAATCGCGGTGAATGGAACGGGATTACGTAAAGATTCATCGTACAGACGAAAGAAATTCGCTTCCACGCGATAAAGACCAGGAGGAACTGGGTCATTTGCAAAAATGACATGCTCGACTGGCCTGTCTGTCGTCCGACCGCCCGCATTAAGATCGTCGCTAACCAGGCTCCCGCCACATGCCGACGGAATACCGTTCACCAGGGGTGAATTGAAATAGAGTTTTCCGTTGGGGCAATGGACGACCAGATCGAGATCGCTCCTGCCATCCCAAGCCAGAGTGATTTCAACTCGGCCACGCGGCATCTCGCGCGTGCGGTCCAGGATTTCCTGCTCAGGCACGGGCGTGCTTGCGTCTCGCGGACGAGGCGCCGGCGGCGGCGGACACTCGACGCTGCAGCGCCCGGTCTTCTCGGCCAGGGCCAGTTCGCGCGCCTTCAGCTGGGCTTCCGCCGCCCGCTGCTCGGCTTCCACCGCCTTCAGGGCCGGACTGTCGGTGATGGCGGGACAGTGATCCGGCAGGATGTGCCGCAGCACGCTCGGCCAGAGCGGCCCGAGGCCGCAGGACAGAAGCAGCCGCGCGGCGAGCGCCAGCGCCAGCAGCGCGAACAGGACAACAGCCAGGATGCGCAGGATCTTCCGCCGCAGGCGGCCGGGTCCGGGGGAGGGGGCGAAGACGGAGGTGGCGGCAGGCGCGTCGGGCGGCGGCGGGCCGTCTCCGCCCGACGCAGCGCCCG